>NZ_JBMDJH010000010.1:0-192768 GCF_057809085.1 Acidovorax sp. FG48
ACACGCAAAAGACCACCTGCACCGGCGTGGAAATGTTCCGCAAGCTGCTGGACCAGGGCCAAGCTGGCGACAACGTCGGCCTGCTGCTGCGCGGTACCAAGCGCGAAGACGTGGAACGCGGCCAAGTGCTGTGCAAGCCCGGCTCGATCAAGCCCCACACCCACTTCACGGCTGAGGTGTATGTGCTGAGCAAGGACGAAGGCGGCCGCCACACTCCTTTCTTCAACAACTACCGTCCCCAGTTCTACTTCCGCACGACCGACGTGACTGGCGCCATCGAGCTGCCAGCCGACAAGGAAATGGTCATGCCTGGTGACAACGTGTCGATCACTGTGAAGCTGATCAACCCCATCGCCATGGAAGAAGGTCTGCGCTTCGCTATCCGCGAAGGCGGCCGCACCGTGGGCGCTGGCGTCGTGGCCAAGATCATTGCTTAATCAAGCAAGGTATACAGGGGTATAGCTCAATTGGCAGAGCGTCGGTCTCCAAAACCGAAGGTTGTAGGTTCGATTCCTACTGCCCCTGCCACTTGAATGTGGCCCCCAACAAGCCCGCCAGACTCTGGCGGGCTTCGGTGTCTTAGGTGATGCCGTGAATCGGAAGCAGGAAATACTCAAAGATGGCCACTTCACAGGTTGAAACTGTCAATACAGGCGCAGACAAGGCCAAGCTCGCAGCGGTGGTGGCTTTGGTCATTGCATCTGTTGCGGGCTTTTATTTGTTGGGCAAGCAGGGCGCTGTCGTGCAGTGGGCTGCGCTGATCGTCGGACTGGTCGCAGCGGCAGCAGTGTTTCTGATGTCGGAATCCGGGCGTCAGTTTGTCGCGTTTGCCAAGGATGCATGGCGCGAAGTGAAAAAGGTGGTCTGGCCCACCCGCAAGGAAACCTTGCAGATGACGGCCTATGTGTTCGCCTTTGTGGTGATCATGGCGCTTTTCCTGTGGTTCACGGACAAGACGCTGGAATGGGTCTTGTACGACTTGATTTTGGGTTGGAGAAAGTCATGACGACCGCTGCGGAAATCACGGGAGCACAGGCTCCTGCAGGCGCTTCTGCCTCGGCCAATCCCGACTTGCGCTGGTACATCGTTCATGCCTATTCGGGCATGGAAAAGGCGGTGGAGCGCAATATTCAGGAGCGGATCGGCCGCTCTGGCATGCAAGACAAATTCGGCCGCATTCTGGTGCCGACCGAAGAAGTCGTCGAAATGAAAAACGGCCAGCGCAAGACGACGGAGCGTCGCTTGTTCCCTGGCTATGTGTTCGTTGAGATGGTGATGGATGACGACACTTGGCACTTGGTGAAGCACACCAACAAGGTGACGGGTTTTGTGGGTGGGGCCAAGAACCGTCCGGCGCCCATCTCGGAAGACGAAGTGCAAAAGATCGTCAGCCAGATGCAGGAAGGCACCGACAAGCCGCGCCACAAGATCGAGTTCATGGTGGGCGAGTTGGTGCGCGTCAAGGAAGGCCCTTTCACAGACTTCAATGGTTCCGTGGAAGAAGTCAATTACGAAAAGAGCCGTGTGCGCGTTTCCGTGATGATCTTTGGCCGCTCTACCCCTGTGGAGCTGGAATTCGGACAGGTCGAAAAGACATAAGTCCCGTGATCATTGAGGCGTTCGACCTCGGTGATCTGGACAAAATTTTTGGATGCCGCACTTTTCGGCTCGGTGCGGACATCGTCACAGTGAGTCGTTAACCCCGGGGAGCTGGTGGTTGCTCGGTGCAACACAAGCGTTATGACCCGTCAGGAGTAAAACATGGCGAAAAAAATCGTCGGTTTTATCAAGCTGCAAGTTCCAGCTGGTAAGGCCAATCCATCCCCACCTATCGGCCCAGCACTGGGTCAGCGTGGCCTCAACATCATGGAGTTCTGCAAGGCATTCAATGCGCAGACCCAAGGTGTGGAGCCAGGCCTGCCATTGCCCGTGGTCATCACGGCGTTTGCAGACAAGAGCTTTACCTTCATCATCAAGACGCCGCCTGCGACGACTCTGATCAAGAAGGCCATCAAGCTCGAAAAGGGTTCTTCCAATGCCCTGAAGACCAAGGTCGGCAAGATCACGCGCGAACAGCTCGAAGAAATCGCCAAGACCAAGATGAAGGACATGAACGCCGCGAACGTTGACGCTGCTGTCCGTACGCTGGCTGGTTCCGCACGCTCGATGGGCGTGACGGTGGAGGGTTTGTAAATGGCCAAGTTGACGAAAAAGCAAAAGGCCCTGCAGGGCAAGGTTGACAGCACCAAGCTGTACGCTTTTGCAGACGCAGTGGCGCTGGTGAAAGAAGCCGCAACGGCCAAGTTCGATGAATCCATCGACGTGGCGGTGCAGCTGGGCATTGATGCCAAGAAGTCGGACCAAGTGGTGCGTGGCGCTGTGGTGCTGCCCAACGGTACTGGCAAGACGACCCGCGTGGCCGTGTTTGCACAAGGCGCCAAGGCTGAAGAAGCCAAGGCCGCAGGTGCTGACGTTGTGGGCATGGACGACCTGGCCGCCATGGTCAAGGCTGGCGACATGCCTTTCGACGTGGTGATTGCTGCTCCAGACGCCATGCGCGTCGTGGGTACCCTGGGCCAGATCCTGGGCCCCCGTGGTCTGATGCCTAACCCCAAGGTGGGTACCGTGACTCCTGACGTCGCTACGGCCGTGAAGAACGCCAAGGCGGGTCAAGTGCAGTTCCGTGTGGACAAGGCCGGTATCGTCCACAGCACCATCGGTCGCCGTTCGTTTGACAACGAAAAGCTGCAAGGCAACTTGGCTGCACTGATCGACGCCCTGAACAAGGCCAAGCCAGCTTCGAGCAAGGGTCTGTACCTGCGCAAGGTCGCTGTGTCCTCCACGATGGGCGTTGGCGTCCGCGTGGATACGCAATCCATCGCAGCGTAATTGCGATAAGAAATCTTCAGGTCTTTCAAAGGGCCTGATGTGGTGGGCTGTGGGTGGTGTAACAACTGCCTGCAGGCCATCCAAGACCGTTGGTGTGTGGTTCGCCGCACTTAATCCCTCCTTGGGGCCAACGCAGATGGCGATCCCGCTGCAGATGGAATCCGTTCCGAAACAGTTGGTCGCTGCAACAAGAGCGCGCAAAAGGGTGCAAATCCGAATGCGCAATTTAAGGAGTAGACCTTGAGTCTTAATCGCAGTGAGAAAGAAGCGGTCATCAGTGAAGTGACCAGCCTCGCCGCTAAAGCTCAAACGCTTGTGATTGCGGAATACCGTGGCATCACGGTCGCCGACATGACCAAACTGCGCGTCGATGCTCGCAGCAAGGGTGTGAGCCTGAGTGTTCTGAAGAACACCCTGGCCCGCCGTGCTGTGGCAGGCAGCCAGTTTGACGTGGTGGCAGACCAGATGACTGGTCCCCTGATCTATGGCTTCTCCGAAGACGCTGTGGCCGCCGCGAAAGTGGTGTCCGACTTTGCGAAGACCAACGACAAGTTGGTGATTCGCGGTGGCGCTTTCGGTGGTAAGGCCCTGGACGTCAATGGCGTGAAGCAACTGGCCAACATTCCTTCCAAGGAAGTTTTGCTGGCTCAGATTTGTGGCTTGCTTATGTCCCCCATGTCGCGTACGGCCGTCGTGCTGGGCGCACTGGCGGCGAAAAAAGGCGAAGGCGCAGCCGCACCGGCCGCCGAACCTGCAGCAGCTTGATAGCTGGGCAGTCAACCAACACAATTGTTAGGAAATCAAAATGGCATTCGATAAAGACGCATTTTTGACCGCGCTGGACAGCATGACGGTCCTGGAACTCAATGACCTGGTGAAGGCCATTGAAGAGAAGTTTGGCGTGAGCGCTGCAGCCATGGCTGCTCCTGCTGCAGCTGGCGGCGGCGGCGGCGCAGCTGCTGCTGAAGAAAAGACGGAATTCAACGTGGTGCTGACCGACGCTGGCGCCAACAAGGTGTCCGTCATCAAGGCAGTGCGCGAAATCACCGGTCTGGGCCTCAAGGAAGCCAAGGACCTGGTGGACGGCGCTCCCAAGAACGTCAAGGAAGGCATTGCCAAGGCCGACGCCGAAGCAGCCGTCAAGAAGCTGGTGGAAGCCGGCGCCAAGGCCGAACTCAAGTAATTTGGTCTTGCCCAAGGGCTGGAGTGCTCCTCAAAGGGCCTCCAGCCTTTGGTGCTTTCAGAGCGCACCCGCAAGCCCCGTTCTCAACGCGGCTTTCGAGTGTCTTCTGACAATCCCGACAGCAGAAGACGCCTTGGTTCGGGTGATGTGCAACGCATCACCGTCCGCCATGGTTGGTAGTGGCCAACCGCCAAGCCCGCAAGGACCACGCTCCTTGCGGGTCAGTCGTCGAAGACCCAGGACTCATGTCTTTGCCCGGAGATCTCATGGCCTATTCCTACACCGAACGCAAGCGAATTCGCAAAAGTTTCGGCACCCGCGATAGCGTGCTCGAAGTTCCTTATCTGCTGCAGATGCAGAAGGACGCATACACCGCTTTCCTGCAGGCAGATACAGCACCCCAGAAAAGAACCATCGAAGGCCTTCAGGCTGCATTCGACGCTGCCTTCCCGATCGTCTCCCACAACGGTTTTGTGGAGATGAAGTTCATTGAATACAACCTGGCCAAGCCGGCTTTTGACGTGCGCGAATGCCAGACCCGTGGTCTGACCTTCGCCTCGGCCGTGCGCGCCAAGGTGCAATTGATCATCTATGACCGCGAGTCTTCGACGTCGCAGTCCAAGGTGGTCAAGGAAGTGAAGGAGCAAGAGGTCTACATGGGCGAAGTGCCCCTGATGACCGACAAGGGCTCGTTCATCATCAACGGTACCGAGCGTGTGATCGTGTCGCAGCTGCACCGCTCGCCTGGCGTGTTCTTCGAGCATGACAAGGGCAAGACCCACAGCTCGGGCAAGCTGCTGTTCTCGGCACGCATCATTCCCTACCGTGGTTCCTGGCTCGACTTCGAGTTCGACCCCAAGGACATCCTGTACTTCCGCGTGGACCGTCGCCGCAAGATGCCGGTCACGATCCTGCTCAAGGCCATTGGCCTGAACCCCGAGTCCATCCTGGCGAACTTCTTCGTCAACGACAACTTCCGCCTGATGGACAGCGGCGCGCAGATGGAGTTCGTGCCCGAGCGTCTGCGTGGCGAAGTCGCGCGCTTCGACATCACCGACAAGTCCGGCAAGGTGGTCGTGGCCAAGGACAAGCGTGTCACCGCCCGTCACACCCGCGAACTGGAACAGTCTGGCACCACGCACATCAGCGTGCCTGAAGACTTCCTGATCGGCCGTGTGGTCGCCCGCAACATTGTGGACGCCGACACCGGTGAAATCATTGCCAAGGCCAACGAAGAGTTGACCGAAGCGCTGCTCAAGAAGCTGCGTTCTGCTGGTGTGCAAGACCTGCAGGTCATCTACACGAACGAACTGGACCAAGGCGCTTACATCTCGCAGACCCTGCGCATCGATGAAACCGTGGATGAGTTCGCTGCCCGCGTGGCCATCTACCGCATGATGCGCCCTGGCGAGCCACCGACCGAAGACGCCGTGCAGGCCCTGTTCCAGCGCCTGTTCTACAACCCCGACACGTACGACCTGTCGCGCGTGGGCCGCATGAAGTTCAACGCCAAGATCGGCCGCGACGAATCCACCGGCCCCATGGTGCTGTCCAACGAAGACATCCTGGCCGTGGTCAAGATTCTGGTGGACCTGCGCAACGGCAATGGCGAAGTCGATGACATCGATCACCTGGGCAACCGCCGCGTGCGTTGCGTGGGCGAACTGGCCGAGAACCAATACCGTACGGGCCTCGCACGTATCGAAAAGGCCGTGAAGGAGCGTCTGGGCCAGGCCGAGCAAGAGCCGCTGATGCCCCACGACCTGATCAACAGCAAGCCGATCTCGGCCGCCCTGAAGGAATTCTTCGGTGCTTCGCAGCTGTCGCAGTTCATGGACCAGACCAATCCGCTTGCCGAAATCACGCACAAGCGCCGTGTGTCCGCTCTGGGTCCAGGTGGTCTGACCCGCGAACGCGCAGGCTTCGAAGTGCGTGACGTGCACGTGACCCACTACGGTCGCGTTTGCCCTATCGAAACGCCGGAAGGCCCCAACATTGGTCTGATCAACTCGCTGGCTCTGTACGCCCGCCTGAACGAGTACGGTTTCATCGAAACCCCGTACCGTCGCGTGGTGGATGGCAAGGTGACCAACGACATCGACTATCTGTCGGCGATCGAAGAAGGCAAGTACGTGATTGCGCAGGCCAATGCGCAGCTCGATAAGGACGGCCGCCTGACGGGTGAGCTGGTCTCCGCCCGTGAAAAGGGTGAGTCCATCCTGTGCGGTGCGGACCGTGTGCAGTACATGGACGTGTCGCCCGCGCAGATCGTGTCGGTGGCTGCCTCGCTGGTGCCTTTCCTGGAGCACGACGACGCGAACCGCGCGTTGATGGGTGCCAACATGTCGCGCCAGGCCGTGCCTGTGCTGCGTCCTGAAAAGCCGCTGGTGGGCACGGGCATCGAGCGCGTGGCTGCTGTGGACTCGGGCACCGTGGTGACTGCTACCCGCGGCGGTGTGGTGGACTACGTGGATGCCACCCGTATCGTGGTGCGCGTGAACGACGACGAAGCCGTGGCCGGTGAAGTCGGTGTGGACATCTACAACCTGATCAAGTACCAGCGTTCTAACCAGAACACCAACATCCACCAGCGTCCCATCGTCAAAAAGGGCGACATGCTGGTCAAGGGTGACGTGATCGCCGACGGCGCATCGACGGACTTCGGCGAAATCGCCATCGGCCAGAACATGCTGATCGCGTTCATGCCCTGGAACGGCTACAACTTCGAAGACTCGATCTTGATCAGTGAGCGCGTGGTGGCGGAAGACCGCTACACCTCGATCCACATCGAGGAACTCGTGGTCATGGCCCGCGACACCAAGCTGGGCGCTGAAGAAATCACGCGCGACATTCCGAACCTGTCGGAACAGCAACTGAACCGTCTGGACGAGTCCGGCATCATCTACGTGGGTGCCGAAGTGCAGCCTGGCGATACGCTGGTCGGCAAGGTAACCCCCAAGGGTGAAACCACGCTTACGCCTGAAGAGAAGCTGCTGCGCGCCATATTCGGCGAGAAGGCTTCCGATGTGAAGGACACCTCGCTGCGTGTGGACCAAGGCTCGTCGGGCACCGTGATCGACGTGCAGGTCTTCACCCGTGAAGGCATCCAGCGCGACAAGCGTGCTCAGCAGATCATCGACGATGAACTCAAGCGCTTCCGCCTGGACTTGAACGACCAGTTGCGCATCGTGGAGGCCGACGCGTTCGACCGTATCGAAAAGCTGCTGACCGGCCGCGTCGCCAACGGCGGCCCGCAAAAGCTGGCCAAGGGCACGAAGATCGACAAGGCTTACCTGGCCTCCGTCGAGAAGTTCCACTGGTTCGACATCCGCCCTGCGGAAGACGAAGTGGCCACACAGCTCGAATCCATCAAGAACGCGCTGGAGCAAACCCGCCACAGCTTCGACCTGGCTTTTGAAGAAAAGCGCAAGAAGCTCACGCAAGGCGACGAGCTGCCTGCTGGCGTGCTGAAGATGGTCAAGGTGTATCTGGCCGTCAAGCGCCGCCTGCAGCCTGGTGACAAGATGGCCGGCCGCCACGGTAACAAGGGTGTGGTATCCAAGATCGTTCCGGTCGAAGACATGCCTTACATGGCCGACGGCACGCCTGCCGACATCGTTCTGAACCCGCTGGGCGTGCCCTCGCGGATGAACATCGGTCAGGTGCTGGAAGTTCACCTGGGCTGGGCCGGCAAGGGCATTGGTCAGCGCATTGGCAACATGCTCCAGGAGCAGGCCAAGGCAGCTGAACTGCGCAAGTTCCTGGAAGAGGTCTACAACTCCCGAGGCCGCAAGGAAGACCTGTCGCAGCTCAGCGACGACGAGCTGATGGCCATGGCCGAGAACCTGACCAACGGCGTGCCCTATGCCACCCCCGTGTTCGACGGTGCTTCGGAAGAAGAAATCAAGGACATGCTCAAGATCGCCTACCCGGACGACATCAAGGAGCGCAAGGGCCTGACCGAGTCGCGCACCCAGGCGTATCTGTATGACGGCCGTACGGGCGAGCGCTTCGAGCGCCCGACCACCATCGGCTACATGCATTACCTGAAGCTGCACCACTTGGTGGACGACAAGATGCACGCCCGCTCGACCGGCCCATACTCGCTCGTGACGCAGCAGCCGCTGGGAGGCAAGGCCCAGTTCGGTGGCCAGCGTTTCGGGGAAATGGAAGTGTGGGCGCTGGAAGCTTACGGCGCCGCCTACGTGCTGCAGGAAATGCTGACCGTGAAGTCCGACGACGTGGTGGGTCGTACCAAGGTGTACGAATCCATCGTCAAGGGCGAACACGCCATCGAAGCCGGCATGCCGGAATCGTTCAACGTGCTGGTCAAGGAAATCCGTTCGCTGGGCCTGGACATCGAGCTGGAACGCTCCTAAGCAGAAAAGGAAAGAGTCACTATGAAATCGCTACTCGACCTGTTCAAGCAATTCACGCCGGACGAGCATTTCGATGCCATCCGCATCGGCATGGCTTCGCCCGAGAAGATCCGTTCGTGGTCTTTCGGCGAAGTGAAGAAGCCCGAGACCATCAACTACCGCACGTTCAAGCCCGAGCGCGACGGCCTGTTCTGCGCCAAGATTTTTGGTCCCATCAAGGACTACGAATGCCTGTGCGGCAAGTACAAGCGCCTGAAGCACCGCGGCGTGATCTGCGAAAAGTGCGGCGTTGAAGTCACACAGACCAAGGTGCGCCGTGAGCGCATGGGCCACATCGACCTGGCCGCGCCTTGCGCCCACATCTGGTTTCTGAAGTCGCTGCCATCGCGTCTGGGCCTGGTGCTGGACATGACGCTGCGCGACATCGAACGCGTGCTGTACTTTGAAGCATACGTGGTGACCGATCCTGGCATGACCCCGCTGAAGAAGTTCAGCATCATGTCCGAGGACGACTACGACGCCAAGCGCAAGGAATACGGCGATGAGTTCATCGCCAAGATGGGCGCCGAAGGTATCAAGGACCTGCTGGAATCGATCGACATCGACCTGTCGATCGAGAAGCTGCGCGGCGACCTGACCGGCTCTGAAGTCAAGGTCAAGAAGAACGCCAAGCGCCTGAAGGTGCTGGAAGCGTTCAAGAAGTCCGGTATCAAGCCCGAGTGGATGGTGCTGGAAGTGCTGCCCGTGCTGCCACCGGACCTGCGTCCGCTGGTGCCGCTGGACGGCGGCCGCTTTGCGACCTCTGACCTGAACGACCTGTACCGCCGCGTCATCAACCGCAACTCGCGTCTGCGCCGCCTGCTGGAGCTGAAGGCCCCAGAAATCATCGCGCGCAACGAAAAGCGGATGCTGCAAGAGGCTGTCGACTCGCTGCTGGACAACGGCCGCCGTGGCAAGGCCATGACGGGCGCCAACAAGCGTGCACTGAAGTCCCTGGCCGACATGATCAAGGGTAAGTCGGGTCGCTTCCGCCAGAACTTGCTGGGTAAGCGCGTGGACTACTCTGGTCGTTCCGTGATTACCGTGGGCCCAACGCTCAAGCTGCACCAGTGCGGTCTGCCCAAGCTGATGGCGCTGGAGCTGTTCAAGCCTTTCATCTTCTCGCGCCTCGAAGCCATGGGCATCGCGACGACGATCAAGGCGGCCAAGAAGGAAGTCGAATCCGGCACTCCCGTGGTGTGGGACATCCTGGAAGAGGTCATCAAAGAGCACCCCGTGATGCTGAACCGTGCGCCTACGCTGCACCGTTTGGGCATCCAGGCCTTTGAGCCCATCCTGATCGAAGGCAAGGCCATCCAGCTGCACCCCCTCGTTTGCGCGGCCTTCAACGCCGACTTCGACGGTGACCAGATGGCTGTTCACGTCCCGCTGTCGGTGGAAGCACAAATGGAAGCCCGCACGCTGATGCTGGCCTCCAACAACGTGCTGTTCCCTGCTTCGGGCGAACCCTCTATCGTTCCTTCGCAAGACGTGGTGCTGGGTCTGTACTACGCCACCCGTGACCGTATCAACGGCAAGGGCGAAGGCCTGGTGTTCGCCGACACCGGTGAAGTGCAGCGTGCGCTGGACGCTGGGCAGGTCGAACTGGCTGCCAAGATCACCGTGCGCATGACCGAGTGGACCAAGGATAAGGCCACGGGCGAATTCGTGCCCTCGACCTCGCTGGTGGAAACCACCGTGGGCCGCGCGCTGCTGTCCGAGATCCTGCCCAAGGGCCTGCCGTTCTCCAACATGAACAAGGCGCTCAAGAAGAAGGAAATCTCGCGCCTGATCAACGTGTCCTTCCGCAAGTGTGGTCTGAAGGAAACGGTGGTGTTTGCCGACAAGCTGCTGCAAAACGGCTTCCGTCTGGCCACGCGCGCCGGTATCTCCATCGCCATCGACGACATGCTGGTGCCGCCTCAAAAGGCCGGCATCATCGAGCGCTCCGAGAAGGAAGTGAAGGAGATCGAGCAGCAGTACGTGTCCGGTCTGGTCACGGCTGGCGAGCGCTACAACAAGGTGGTGGACATCTGGGGCAAGGCCGGCGATGAAGTGTCCAAGGTGATGATGGCCCAGCTGTCCAAGCAGAAGGTCACGGACCGCCACGGCAAGGAAGTGGACCAGGAGTCCTTCAACTCCATCTACATGATGGCCGACTCCGGTGCCCGCGGCTCTGCCGCCCAGATCCGTCAGGTGGCCGGTATGCGGGGTCTGATGGCCAAGCCAGACGGCTCGATCATCGAGACGCCCATTACCGCGAACTTCCGCGAAGGTCTGAACGTGCTGGAGTACTTCATCTCCACCCACGGTGCCCGTAAGGGTCTGGCCGACACGGCGCTGAAGACCGCCAACTCCGGTTATCTCACCCGCCGTCTGGTGGACGTGACGCAGGATCTGGTCGTGACCGAAGAGGATTGCGGCACTGCCAATGGTTCGCTGATGCGCGCCATCGTTGAAGGCGGTGAAGTGATCGAATCGCTGCGCGAACGTATCCTGGGCCGCACGGCGGCCGAAGACGTGCTGCACCCCGAGAACCGCTCGGTGCTGGTCGAAGCCGGCGTGATGCTGGACGAAGACCTGATCGAAGAGCTGGAAGCTGCTGGCGTGGACGAAGTGAAGGTGCGCACGGCCCTGACCTGCGAAACCCGCTACGGCCTCTGCGCCAAGTGCTACGGCCGCGACCTGGGCCGCGGTGGCCTGATCAACCTCGGCGAAGCCGTGGGTGTGATCGCCGCCCAGTCCATCGGCGAGCCCGGCACGCAGCTGACCATGCGTACGTTCCACATCGGTGGTGCCGCTTCGCGTGCTGCCATCGCGTCGAGCGTGGAAGCCAAGTCCAACGGCGTGATCGGCTTCAACGCCACGATGCGCTACGTGAGCAACACCAAGGGCGAGCTGGTGGTGATTGCGCGTTCGGGTGAAATCATCATCCAGGACGAGCATGGCCGCGAGCGCGAGCGTCACAAGGTGCCTTACGGCGCGACGCTGACGGTGAAGGCCGACCAGCAGATCAAGGCCGGCACGATCCTGGCCAACTGGGATCCGCTGACGCGCCCCATCATCACCGAGTTCGCCGGTCAGACCAAGTTCGAGAACGTCGAAGAAGGCCTGACGGTGGCCAAGCAGGTCGACGAAGTGACCGGTCTGTCCACGCTGGTGGTGATCGACCCCAAGCGCCGCGGCGCCGCCAAGGTCGTGCGTCCCCAGGTCAAGCTGATCGATGCCCAGGGCAACGAGGTGAAGATCCCTGGCACCGACCACTCGGTGACCATCGGTTTCCAGGTCGGCGCGCTGATCCAGGTGCGCGATGGCCAGGACGTGGGCCCTGGTGAAGTGCTGGCGCGTATTCCGGTTGAAGGCCAGAAGACCCGCGACATTACTGGCGGTCTGCCACGCGTGGCCGAGCTGTTCGAAGCCCGAACGCCGAAGGACAAGGGTACGCTGGCCGAAATGACCGGTACGGTGTCGTTCGGTAAGGAAACCAAGGGCAAGGTCCGCCTGCAGATCACCGACCCTGATGGCAAGGTGTGGGAAGAACTCGTGCCCAAGGAAAAGAACATCCTGGTGCACGAAGGCCAGGTGGTCAACAAGGGCGAATCGATTGTGGACGGCCCGGCCGACCCACAAGACATCCTGCGTTTGCTGGGTATCGAAGAACTCTCGCGCTACATCGTCGATGAAGTGCAGGACGTGTACCGCTTGCAGGGCGTGAAGATCAACGACAAGCACATCGAGGTGATCGTTCGCCAGATGCTGCGCCGCGTCGTGGTCGAGAACGTCGGCGAGTCGAACTACATTGCCGGCGAACAGGTCGAGCGTTCCGAGATCCTCAATACCAACGAGGCACTGCAAGCCGAGGGCAAGATCCCCGCGACCTACAGCAACTTGCTGCTGGGTATCACGAAGGCATCGCTGTCCACCGACTCGTTCATCTCGGCCGCTTCCTTCCAGGAAACGACCCGCGTGCTGACCGAAGCCGCGATCATGGGCAAGAAGGACGAACTGCGTGGCCTGAAGGAAAACGTGATCGTGGGCCGTCTGATCCCTGCCGGTACAGGTCTGGCCTACCACCAGGCACGCAAGGCCAAGGACGCCATGGACGACGCAGAGCGCCGCGCCATCGCCGAAGCCGAAGCCGCCGAAATGGCCGCCCAGTCGGACGCCTCGGATGTGGACAGTGGCAGCGTCACTGCCACCGACGCAGCGGCAGACTGATAGCAAACAGCAAGGCCTTCCCCAGGCCCTGCTGCGGTCGCCACAGCGCCCCCGTCCTGTCCCAGGCAGGCCGGGGGCGTTTTTGATGGACGTGTGTCTTTTCACCGTCCGTCGTTTGTTTCAATCTTCTGTTTTTCGGGCCGGAACGGGTGCAGCCGCATCTGCTCCGGCAACTGCGCATGCTGTGGTCGTCGCCCCTTTTCTGGATTGCTTTCGCCGTCTTTCTGTTCTGGGCCCTGGGGGCCTACAACCGTCTGATGCGCCTGCGCTCGGCTGTCGTGCAGTCGTTCGGCAGTTTTGACGCGCACATGGTGCGGCTGGTGGCCTTGCTCGGCGAGTTCGGGGCGGCGCAGACAGTACAGCGCGGCAGCTTGCTGGCCGATGCCGGGGCGCAAGAGCTGGCTGCGCTGCAGGGCGCCGTGACGCAATTCAGTGCCTCGCTGGCCGTAGCGCGCGCCCGCCCGTTGCAGGGCGATGCGGTGGCGGCGTTGGCGGCTGCCCGTGAGGTGCTGCGCGCGACCTGGGCCACGGCCTTGCAGAAATTGCTGGCCGACCCCGTCCAGCCCACAGCGCTGACCCCGGCTGTCGATGCTGGTACGGGGGCACCCGGGGCTGTTCCCGTGGGCCTGTCCGTGTGGCAGGTCCGTTGGGAGGAACATGCGGTGCAAAACGAACAGGCGATTCGCGTATTCAACGAGGCCGTGGTGCAGTACAACGCCGCCATCGCCCAGTTTCCGGCCAGCCTGCTGGCCAGGGTGTTTGGCTTCAAGGCGGCCCGTGCGCTGTAACCCGTTGTCAGGATCACGATGACTCCACCTCCCCACCACCGCCCGCGCCGCGCTGCTGGCAACGCGCCGCGTCCGGCGCGCCCAGCCTCTGGGTCATCTCCGCAGGCGGGTTCTGCGGTGCAAAGGCCGGGTCCAGCGTCTTCTGCGGGGGGCGCGCCCGTGCCCCTGTGGCGGTTGCTCACGGCAGTGGCGGGCGCCTTGCAGGCAATCCGTGGCGGGCAGTCGGGCACAACAGCACTGGCGGCGGTGGATGCTGCGCTGCGCCCCGGTGTGCAGGCCTTGTTGTTCCAGGTCTTGCGCCAGGCCGGGCGGGCCGAGGCCCTGCGCCGACAGCTGGCCGCCCGCGCCCCCGCACCCGCCGTCGATGCGCTGCTGTGTAGCGCGCTGGCGCTGTGCTGGGACCCACAGGCCTCGCCCTACGAACCGTTCACCCTGGTGAACCAGGCGGTGGAGGCGGCCAAGCACCACCCGGCCACGCGCGCGCAGGCCTCGTTCATCAACGGCTGCCTGCGCCGCTTTCTGCGCGAGCGCGACGCCCTGGTGGCGGCCACCGACAACGACCCCGTGGCGCGCTGGAACCATCCGGCCTGGTGGGTGCAGCGCCTGCGCAAGGACCACCCCCAGCACTGGGAGCAGATCCTGCAGGCCAACAATGCCCACGCACCCATGGTGCTGCGGGTCAATGAACAAAAATGCACAGTAGCGCAATATCTACATGCCTTGGATGCTATTAATTTAGAAGCATCTGCCGTGGGTGAGCACGGTGTCGCCCTGCACCAGGCGGTGCCCGTGCAGTCGCTGCCGTACTTTGCCGAGGGCTGGGTATCCGTGCAGGACGCCGCTGCCCAACAGGCGGCGCCTTTGCTGCTGCAAGGGTTGGACCTGAGCCAGCCCCTGCGCGTGCTCGATGCCTGTGCCGCCCCCGGCGGCAAGACAGCGCACCTGCTGGAGATGGCGGGACCGCAGTCTCCCCTGCAGGTCACGGCGCTGGAGATCGATGCCACGCGCAGCGCACGTATTGGTGACACTCTGGAGCGCCTCGGGCTGAAGGCCCAGGTCCTGGTGGCCGATGCGGCACGCCCGCAAGACTGGTGGCAGTCAGAGTGTGGCGGGGTGCTGTTCGACGCCATCCTGCTTGACGCACCCTGCACAGCGTCCGGCATCGTACGGCGCCACCCGGATGTGCGCTGGCTGCGCCGTGAGTCCGACATCGCCCAGTTGGCGACGCTGCAGGCGGCCCTGCTCAAGGCCCTGTGGCCGCTGTTGCGGCCCGGAGGACGCCTGCTGTATTGCACCTGTTCCGTCTTCCGGGCAGAGGGCGATGCCCAGGTGCAAACGTTTCTTGCACACAACACCGATGCGCAATTGCTGCCGTCGCCGGGCCATTTAATTCCCGGCAACGCGGACAAGGGCGGGGCTGTCCCGGACAATCTGACCGGTGACCACGACGGCTTTTTTTACGCACTGTTGCAAAAATCGGCGCAATGAGCCACGGGGCATGCGCTGGTGGTGGCTGTGCGCATGGTTTGTGCTGTTTTGGGGGACGGTGCTTTGCGGGGTGCCGCAGGCTGGGGCGGCCCAGGCCGCGTCCTCCGAGGTGGGCGACCTGCGCCTGGAGCGCGGGGACGATGGCCTGTACCTCAGTGCCAACCTGCAATTCGAACTGCCCGAGCTGGCCGAAGACGCCTTGCAAAAAGGCATTCCCATGTTCTTCGTGGCGGATGCCCAGGTGCTGCGCGACCGCTGGTACTGGTCCGACCGGCAGGTGGCCGAGACCACCCGGTACTTCCGCCTGAGCTACCAGCCGCTCACCCGCCGTTGGCGTCTCAACATCTCCTCCACGCCTTTCACCAACAGCGGGCTGGGGGTGGTGCTGGGTCAGAACTTTGACAATTACGCCGACGCCCTGTCGTCGATTCAGCGGTTTTCACGCTGGAAGATTGCTGAGCGCGATGTGATCGAGTCTGATGCCGTGCATACGGTGAACTTCCGCTTCCGCCTCGACATCTCACAGTTGCCCCGTCCCTTCCAGATTGGCGCGGTGGGCCGGTCGGGCTGGAACCTGCTGGTCTCCCGCAGCCAGCGCCTGGGCGCAGAGCCTGCCAAGTGAGCACTTCCCCCCCGACCACCGGCGTTTCGGCATCCACCCACGCCACCGCCCGCCAGTCCCGCGCAGTGAGCTGGGCCGTGGGCGTCGGGGCGGCCATCATGTCGGCCATCGGTCTGGTGCTGCTGTTCTTGCTGACGCTGGCCACCAACAACCGCGTGCTGTACGAGCGCAACTACGCCTGGCTGTTTGGCGTCAACGTGTTTGTGGCGTTGCTGCTGCTGCTGGTGCTGGGCTGGGTGGCGGTGCGCCTGGGCCTGCGCCTGCGCAAGGGGCGCTTTGGCAGCCGCCTGCTGGTCAAGCTGGCGGCCATCTTTGCGCTGGTGGGGCTCATGCCGGGGCTGCTGATCTATGTGGTGTCTTACCAGTTCGTCACGCGCTCCATCGAAAGCTGGTTCGACGTGAAGGTGGAGGGGGCGCTGTCGGCGGGCGTCAACCTGGCCCGTGTGTCCCTGGACTCGCTGGCCACAGACATGGCCGCCAAAACCCGCAACGCCAGTGCGCAGGTGGCCCAGGTGCCCGATGCCGCTGCGGGCCTGGTGCTGGAGCGCATTCGCGACCAGCTGGGCGCGACCGACGTGGTGCTCTGGAACGCGTCCGGCCAGGCGGTCGCCAGCGCAGGGCAGTCGCGTTTCAGCCTGAACCCCGAGCGGCCCGGCGCGGCCTTGCTGCGCACGGCGCGCCAGCAGCGCGCCACCGCGCAGATCGAAGGGCTGGACGACATTGCGGATCCGGCCGCCGCGCAGAACGCTCGGGTCAAGGTGCTGGCCCTGGTCAGCAGCCCCAGCGTGGGCCTGTTGATGGAGCCGCGCTACTTGCAGGCCACCTTGCCCCTGCCGCCCGCCCTCGTTGCCAATGCCATTGCCGTGCAGGAAGCCAACCGCGAATACCAGGAGCGTGCGCTGGCCCGGGGCGGGTTGCGGCGCATGTATGTGGGCACGCTGACGCTCAGCCTGTTTCTGGCCGTGTTTGGCGCGGTACTGCTGGCGGTGCTGCTGGGCAACCAGCTGGCCCGGCCCCTGCTGGTGCTGGCCGAAGGGGTGCGCGAGGTGGCGGCGGGCAATCTGAGTCCTAAGGCCGCTTTGCAAAGCAAGGACGAGCTGGGGGGGCTCACACGCTCGTTCGCGCTCATGACCCAGCAACTGGCGGACGCACGCCAGGCGGTGGAGCAGAGCATGGGCGAGGTTGATGCCTCCCGCGCCAACCTGCAGACCATTCTGGACAACCTCACGGCGGGCGTCATCGTGCTGGACGCGCAAGGGCTGATCCGCTCCTCCAACCCGGGTGCCACCCGCATCCTGCGCGCCCCCATGGCCGCTTATGAAGGGCGGCCACTGTCTGAAGTGCCGGGCCTGGCGGAGTTTGCCGCGTCGGTCCAGGGCCATTTCGACGCGTTTCTGGGGGACCACGAACGGCACGGCCTGGACCATTGGCAGCAGCCATTCGAGTTGCATGCCTCCTCCGGCGGCGCCGGGCAACACGCCACCAGCCTGGTCGCACGGGGCGCTGAGCTGCCCGATGCCACCCGACTGTTGGTTTTTGACGACATTTCGGAGATCGTTTCGGCCCAGCGTGCGCAGGCCTGGGGCGAGGTGGCGCGCCGGCTGGCGCACGAAATCAAGAACCCGCTGACCCCCATCCAGCTGTCGGCCGAGCGGCTTGAAATGAAGCTCTCGGGCAAGCTGCCGGACGCTGAACAGGCCATCCTCGCCAAGTCCGTCAAGACCATCGTGGACCAGGTCGATGCCATGAAACGGCTGGTCAACGAGTTCCGCGATTACGCACGCTTGCCTGCGGCCGAACTGCATGCTTTGGACCTCAATGCACTGGTCGCCGACGTGCTTCATTTATATGGTGCAGAAAACGCCACCGTGCCTGTAGAGGCTGAGCTGGACCCGCGCTGCCCCTGGATTGCGGGCGATGCGCAGCAACTGCGCCAGGTCGTGCACAACCTGCTGCAGAACGCCCAGGACTCCACCGAACAGGCCCGCGCTGGGGCGCTTGAGCCCGTGCCGCCGGTGCGCATCAGCACCCGCTGGAGCGAATCGTCACGGCGCGTACGGCTCACTGTGTCGGACAGCGGCGGGGGCTTTCCGTCGCACATCCTGCAGCGCGCGTTCGAACCCTATGTCACCACCAAGCCGCGTGGCACTGGCCTCGGTTTGGCCGTGGTCAAAAAGATCGCAGATGAGCACGGAGCGCGCATCGAACTGTCCAACCGCACCGAAAACGACGTGGTGCGCGGCGCCCAAGTGTCGTTATCATTCGCCCCTGAACCAGCGGTGGCGTCATAACAACACCGCCCCGCAGTACCTCCCCAAGGCGCTTCAACACACATGGCAAACATTCTGGTGGTCGACGATGAGCTCGGCATTCGTGATCTGCTGTCGGAAATACTGAACGACGAAGGTCACAGCGTAGACCTCGCGGAAAATGCGACCCAGGCCCGAGCCGCCCGGGCAGGCAACAGCTATGACCTGGTACTGCTGGACATCTGGATGCCCGACACTGACGGCGTCTCGCTGCTCAAGGAATGGGCGACGGCGGGCGTGCTCACCATGCCGGTCATCATGATGAGTGGCCATGCCACCATCGATACGGCGGTGGAGGCCACGCGCATCGGCGCCTTCTCATTCCTCGAAAAGCCCATCACCCTGCAAAAGCTGCTCAAGGCCGTGGAGCAGGGCCTGGCCCGCAATGCCGCCCACCAAGCCGCGCCCGTGGCCGCCGTCGCTGCGCCCGCAGCCGCCCCGGCTGACCCGACCTTTTCGCAGCTGCCAGCCGTTTCGGCGGTGATGGCCGGGGTGGACCCCGGCCCGCACGCCCACCAGGGCTTCGACCTGGACCGCCCCCTGCGCGAAGCCCGCGACGGGTTCGAGAAGGCCTACTTCGAATTCCACCTGGCCCGCGAAGGCGGCTCCATGACGCGCGTTGCCGAAAAAACGGGCCTGGAGCGCACCCACCTGTACCGCAAGCTGCGCCAGCTGGGCGTGGATCTGGGGCGCGGTAAGCGTGGCTGATCAATTAATTTGTGCCTTTTGCTAGAAGCACTGTTTTTTCTGGCTATAATTTGAGGCTCAGGCCCGGTAGCTCAGTCGGTAGAGCAGAGGATTGAAAATCCTTGTGTCGGTGGTTCGATTCCGCCCCAGGCCACCAAACAAAAGCCCTTGATTTGCAAAAATCAAGGGCTTTTTCAATTGCGTGCCGCCAACGCGGGTCACGCCCGCAAAGCCTGTATTGCACCCTGCAGCCCTGCTGTGCGTGGCCCGGGTGCACTGCTGCCAGCCACCGCGCTGCATTTCCTTTTGTCTCTCTCCCCACTTCTCCCATGCCCCTTCTGCAGGACGTCACGCTTGGTATCGACTTTGGCACTTCCAATTCCGCGATGGCGGTACGGCAAGGGGCGAGCCTGTCGCGAATGGTGGCGCTGGAGGGGGATGCGCCTACGCTGCCCACGGCGCTGTTCTTCAACGCTGAAGACCAGCGCACGCACTTTGGGCGCGATGCGGTGGCGCAGTACCTGGCGGGTACCGAAGGGCGGCTGATGCGCTCGCTCAAGAGCCTGCTGGGCAGTGCGCTGCTGCAGGACAAAACGGCGGTGCACAACCAAATGGTCAGCTACCAGGACATCATCGGGCTCTTCTTGCGGATGCTGGCGCAGAAGGCCCGTGACGCGCTGGGTGGCATGCCCGCGCGGGTGGTGATGGGGCGGCCGGTGCATTTTGTGGACGGCGATGCCGCGCGCGATCAGCAGGCTGAGGACGCGCTGCGCCAGGCCGCGCTGTCGGCAGGGTTCGAGAACGTGAGTTTTCAGTTCGAGCCCATCGCTGCCGCGCTGGACTACGAGCAGCGCATCGACCGCGAGTCGCTGGTGCTGGTAGTGGACATTGGCGGCGGCACCTCGGACTTCACCGTGGTGCGCCTGGGCCCCGAGCGCATGGCTCGGGCCGATCGCAGCAGCGACGTACTGGCCACGACCGGCGTGCACATCGGCGGCACGGACTTTGACCGGCGCCTGAGCCTGGACCTGCTCATGCCGCTGCTGGGCTTTCGCCACATCGGCCCGTCGGGGCGTGAGGTGCCCAGCCGTGTGTTTTTTGATCTCTCGACCTGGCACCTGATCCAGTGGCTGTATTCGCCGCGCGCACTGCGCGACGCGCAGAACCTGCGCACCGACTATGCCGACGCCGCGTTGCACGCCCGGCTGATGCGGGTGCTGAACGAGCGGCTGGGCCACCGCCTGGCCAACACGGTGGAGCAGGCCAAGATCGCGGCTTCGCTGGCCGATGCCGAGGCGCCCATGCCGCTGGATTGGGTCGAGGCCGGGCTCAGCGCCGCGGTCACGCCGCCCGGATTGGCTCAGTCCCTGGCGCAGCCACTGGACCAGGTGGTGGCTTGCGCCCGCGACTGCCTGCAACGGGCGGGCCTGGACGATGGGGGGGTGGACGCGATCTACCTGACCGGGGGCTCGTCAGCGCTGCGACCCTTGCGGCAGGCGCTGCGCACGGCGTTTCCGGCGATCCCGCAGGTGGAGGGTGATCTGTTCGGCGGGGTGGCTGCGGGCCTGGCGGTGTCGCGGTAGACACGCATTTCGGGTTGCTATCAATTAAATAGCTATCAGGGCATGTTGCACTAGCGCTACCGCCCGAAAACGCCCAAAACGCCGCCCAGAAAGCACCTGGCGTCAGCCCTGCTCACCGTCCTGGCGCTTCCACTCCAGCGCGGTGTCGTACAGCACGTTGCGCGATGCGCCTGTGATCTCGGCGGCCAGGCGCACGGCGGTCTTCAGGGGCAGCTCGGCCAGCAACAGGCGCAGCACGCGGTGGCTGTCGCCCGCGTCGCTGACCACGGGCACCGGGTGCAGCAGCACCACAAACTCGCCGCGCGAGCGCTGGGGCGACCCGTCCAGCCACGCCGTCAGCGCCTGCGCGGGTTGGGTGGTGACTTCTTCAAACTGCTTGGTCAGCTCGCGCGCCAGGGTGACGGGGCGCTCGCCCAGCACGGCCAGGGCTTGGGCCAGTTCGCCGATGCGGTGCGGGGCTTCGAGCAGCACCACGCACCGGGGTTCGTGGGCGAGCTGTTGCGCAATCACATTGGCACGCTCCGCGTTCTTGACGGGCAGGAAGCCTGCAAACACAAAGCCGCCATGCTCGGTGCTGTGGGCCACGGCACCAGCCACGCTCAGTGCGGTGGTGATGCTGCTCGCGCCCGGCAGCGGTACGGCGCGCAGGCCTGCGGCCTGCACGGCAGCCACCAGGCGTGCGCCGGGGTCGCTCACGCCGGGAGTGCCTGCGTCGCTCACATAGGCCACGCGCTGGCCTTGCTGCAGCCGGTGCACCACGTTCTGCGCGGCTTCGGCCTCGTTGTGCTGGTGCACGGCCAGCAACTGGCTGGCGCTCTTGTCGATGCCGTAGGCGCGCAGCATGGACTGCGTGTGGCGCGTGTCCTCGCAAGCCACCGTGTCGGCCAGCTGCAGCACGTGCAGGGCCCGCAGGGTGATGTCGGCGAGGTTGCCGATGGGCGTGGCCACTACATACAGCGCGCCCTGCGGATAATGCTGCGCAGCGGCGGCGTCGTGCGCCGCGCTCTGGGCTGAAGCGAAAGATGCGCTCAATGAATTTCCTTGGAAAAAGACCACCCGCCGCTGCCAACCCAGGGGTTGCCAAAAAAGCCACCACGCGCGATCGGGGCAATGCGGCAGAGGATCAGGCCTTGGCCCATCTGCAGGCGGCTGGCCTGCAACTGGCGGTGCGCAATTATCGGACGCCTGGGCGCGGTGGGGGCGAGATTGATCTGGTGATGCGCGACCGGGACGGCACCCTGGTGTTTGTGGAGGTGCGCAGCCGCACGCACGGCGGTTTCGGCGGCGCCGGGGCCAGCATCAGCGCGACCAAGCAGCAGCGCATCATCTTTGCCGCACGGCACTACCTGATGCGCTTGCCGTCGCCACCGCCCTGCCGTTTTGATGTGGTGCTGGTGGAGGAGGGCGTGCAGTGGATCAAGGCAGCGTTCGATGCGCAGTAGCGGCATGCGACCCGCTGGCCGCCAGCGCAATGCAGGTGGCTACCCTTTGCTACAAAAGCTGTAACACGCGGCGGGTATCATCGGGCCCTCATGCTTGAGCAACGCATCCAACAGCATTTCATCGACAGCGCCGACCTGAAGTACCAGGCCGCGCAAACCCTGAGCCACCCTATTGCCGCTGCCGTACAGGCCGTGCTGGCCTGCGTGACCAGCGGCGGCAAGGTGCTGGCCTGTGGCAATGGCCCATCGGCCGCCGAGGCGCAGCAGTTTGCCGCCTTCTGCGTGGCGGGCTTTGAACGCGAACGCCCCGAGCTGGCCGCGCTGGCGCTCACCTCTGACAACACGCTGCTCACGGCGGCTGCGGGCAGCCACGATGCCACCCAGCAGTTTGCGCGCCAGGTGCGCGCCCTGGGCCAGGCGGGTGATGTGCTGCTGGCCCTGACGGTGCATGGCAACGACCCCAACCTGCTGGCCGCCACCGAGGCCGCGCACGAGCGCGACATGACGGTGGTGGTGCTGGCGGGCCGCGCCGGCGGCAAGCTGGCCGCCATGCTGCGGGAGACCGACGTCTTGATCAGTGTGCCCCACGACCGTGCGGCACGCGTGCGCGAAGTCCACACGCTGGTGCTGCACTGCCTCAGCGACGGCGTGGACGCACAGTTACTTGGTGAACAGGAGATTCCACTATGACCCCGACAACCCTGAACCGCACCCGCCGCGTGGTGGGCACTGCCCTGGCTGCCGCCACGCTGGCGGCGGCACTATCGGCCTGCGCGCCCCTGATCGTGGGCGGCGCCGTGGTCGGCGGCGTGATGGCGGTAGACCGCCGCACGGCCGGCACCCAGATCGAAGACGAAGGCATCGAGCTGCGCGCTGCCAATCGCATCCGCGAGACCCTGGGCGACCGGGCCCACGTCAATGTGACCAGCTACAACCGCCAGGCATTGCTGACCGGTGAAGTCGCCACGGCCCAGGACCGCCAAGCGGTGGAGCAGATGGTGTCGCAGGTGGAAAATGTGCGCTCGGTCGTCAACGATCTGGCCGTGATGCCCCCTTCCACGCTGAGCCAGCGGTCCACGGACACCTTCATCACTGGCAAGGTGCGTGCGAGCCTGGTGGATGCGCAGGACATCTCGGCCAACTCCTTCAAGGTGGTGACGGAGCGCAACACCGTTTACCTGATGGGCCGTGTGTCGCAGCGTGAGGCCAACCGCGCCACGGACATCGCCCGGGGTGTGACCGATGTGCGCAAGGTGGTGCGCGTGTTTGAGATCGTTTCGGAAGAAGAACTGCGCCGCATCGCGCCGCAGCCTGCGCCAGTCACCACGGACACAAAGCCGGCTGGCGGCTAAGGCCGAGCATCAGACCGTAGGGTCCAAGTCCCAGGCCGCAGCGCGTGGTCTGGGACTTTTTTATTGGTGTGTAGCGTGGGAGCCCGCCGCTCCGCTGCTCTGCCACACGTCGCCGGTGGTTGCTGGGTTACTTCAAGCGCTGAATCAGACTGGACGTATCCCAGCGGTTGCCGCCCATCTTCTGCACATCGGCGTAGAACTGGTCCACCAGCGCCGTCACGGGCACGCGCGATCCGTTGCGCTTGGCTTCATCCAGCACCAGGCCCAGGTCCTTGCGCATCCAGTCCACCGCAAAACCGAAGTCGAACTTGCCGTCCACCATGGTCTTGCCACGGTTGTCCATCTGCCAGCTCTGGGCCGCGCCCTTGCCTATCACGTCCAGCACCCGCTTCATGTCCAGCCCGGCGTTCTGGCCAAACGCCACGGCTTCTGACAGGGCCTGCACCAGCCCGGCGATGCAGATCTGGTTGACCATTTTGGCCAGCTGGCCCGAGCCGCTGGCGCCCAGCAGCGTGAAGGCGCGCGAGAACGCCATGGCCACGGGCTGAGCGGCCTCGAAGGCAGCGGCATCACCGCCGCACATCACCGTGAGCATGCCGTTCTGTGCGCCCGCCTGGCCGCCCGACACGGGGGCATCCACAAACTGCAGGCCCAAGGCTTGGGCAGCAGCGTACAGCTCGCGCGCCACCTCGGCCGATGCGGTGGTGTGGTCCACAAAAATGGCGCCGGGCTTCATCCCGGCAAAGGCGCCGTCCGCGCCCAGCGTCACGGAGCGCAGGTCGTCGTCATTGCCCACACAGCAGAACACGATGTCGGCGCCTGCGGCCGCCTCGCGGGGCGTCGCTGCATGATTGGGGGCTTTGGTGCCCGCATATTCTGCGCACCATGCTGCAGATTTGGTAGCGGTGCGGTTGTACACCGTGACTTCATGACCGGCCAGCGCCAGGTGGCCAGCCATGGGGTAGCCCATCACGCCCAGGCCCAGAAAGGCGACCTTGCGGGAAGGGGTTGCGTCGTAATTGCGGGGATTGGTGCTTGGCATGGTGTGATCGCGTGATGAACTGAAAGTATGGGTCAAAACGAAAACCCGCCCAGAAGGGCGGGTGAAGCGGGGCGAAGGCTTGTGGAGCTTGCTCTGGCGTCACACGATCGCGAAATGCTCGGTGCCCTGCGCCAGGTCGGGCGACTTGGCGCGCTGGCTGTTGAGCTTGATCTGCAGGCGCAGGTCGTTGAGCGAGTCGGCATTGCGCAGCGCGTCTTCGTAGCTGATGACGTTGGCCTCGTAGGCATCGAACAACGCCTGGTCGAAGGTCTGCATGCCCAGGTTGCGGCTCTTCTTCATGATCTCCTTGATTTCGGAGACCTCGCCCTTGAAGATCAGGTCGGAGATCAGCGGGGTGTTGAGCATCACCTCCACCGCCGCAGCGCGGCCCTTGCCGTCCTGCTTGGGGATCAGGCGCTGCGAGATCATGGCGCGCAGGTTGAGCGACAGGTCCATCAGCAACTGGGCGCGGCGTTCTTCAGGGAAGAAGTTGATGATCCGGTCCAGCGCCTGGTTGGCGCTGTTGGCGTGCAGCGTGGCCAGGCACAAGTGCCCGGTTTCGGCAAACGCCACCGCATGTTCCATGGTCTCGCGGTCGCGGATTTCGCCCATCAGGATCACGTCGGGCGCCTGCCGCAACGTGTTCTTCAGGGCGGCTTCCCAGCTGTCGGTGTCCAGCCCCACTTCGCGCTGCGTGACCACGCAGTTCTTGTGCGGGTGCACAAATTCGATAGGGTCTTCCACCGTGATGATGTGGCCGAACGAGTTCTCGTTGCGCCAGTCCACCATGGCGGCCAGCGTGGTGGATTTGCCCGAGCCCGTGGCACCCACCAGGATGCACAGGCCGCGTTTGGTCATCGTCACCTCCTTGAGCACCTGTGGCACGCCCAGGCCGTCAATGGTCGGCAGTGTGAGCGGAATGGTCCGCAGCACCATACCCACCTTGCCCTGCTGGATGAAGGCGTTGACGCGGAAGCGCCCGATGCCGGCGGGCGAGATGGCGAAGTTGCACTCTTTCGTGCGCTCGAAGTCGGCCACCTGCTTGTCGCTCATGATGGCGCGCGCCAGCGTCAGCGTGTGGTTGGGCGTGAGCGGCTGCGGCGACACCTTGGTCACCTTGCCATCGACCTTGATGGCGGGTGGAAACTCTGCCGTGATGAACAAGTCGCTGCCATTGCGGCTCACCATCAGCTTGAGCAGGTCATTAATGAATTTACTGGCCTGATCGCGTTCCATCAGAAGTTCTCCCGGGGGTGGTCGTCTGCCGGACGATCTTGTGTCGTGGATAGGTGCATCATTTCTGGTTGTCGCTCAGGCGCGCGCTTACCACGCGCAGGCGCAGCGACAGCTTGCGCGCCAGCAGGGCAATCAGGCTGGCGGCCAGTTGCGGGTCCTTGGTCATCATGTCGTCCATGGCCTCGGCCGACAGCACGGCGATCTCGCAGTCGGTCAGCGTGGTGCAGGCCGAAAAGCGGATGCCGCTGTCCAGCAGCGACATCTCGCCCAGGATGTCACCAGGACGTGTCTCGGCCAGACGCAGCTGCTCGCCCCAGGGCTGCACGCGGTCCACGGCGATGGTGCCGGTGAGCAGCACCACCATGAAGTTGCCGTACTCGTCCTGGCGGATCACGTCGCGGTTGGAGGGGACGGCCGCAAACTCAAAAAAGCGCTCCATGCGCTCCACGGCGTCCTTGTCGAGGTGCGCCATGTACTTGTCCTTGGCCCACAGGCCTTGCAGCAGCTTGCCGCCCCGGCTGGTGGGCAGGCGCTTGGCACCCACTTCCACAGCACGGGCCTCCCAGGGCACCAGCATGGAGTCATCCACCCCCTGGCCCGCAAACGCGGTGGAGAACAGCACGGAGTCCGTGTGGTCGTCCGATGGCTTGCCGCTGCGGGCTTTCATTTTCAGAAGGCTCAAAATGCCTTTCATATCGCGCTCCGGTATGCGGCGCCTGCAGGGGCCGCAAAGTCGTTCATGGGTGTGTGCTGTCGGGGGCTCAGCCGGGGAAGTTCTCGGGGATCTTGGCCTTGCTGCGTGCTTCGGCCGGGCTGATGATGTTGCGGCGCACCAGGTCGGTCAGGTTCTGGTCCAGCGTCTGCATGCCCACGCTGTTGCTGGTCTGGATGGTCGAGTACATCTGCGCCACCTTGGCCTCGCGGATCAGGTTGCGGATGGCGCTGGTGCCCAGCATGATCTCGTGCGCGGCCACGCGGCCGGAGCCGTCCTTGGTCTTGCACAGCGTCTGCGAGATCACGGCCTGCAGCGATTCGGACAGCATCGCGCGGACCATTTCCTTTTCTTCTGCCGGGAACACGTCGATGATCCGGTCGATGGTCTTGGCGGCGCTCGATGTGTGCAGTGTGCCGAACACCAAGTGGCCCGTTTCCGCGGCCGTCATGGCCAGGCGGATGGTTTCCAGGTCGCGCATTTCGCCCACCAGAATGGCGTCCGGGTCTTCACGCAGTGCAGACTTCAGGGCCGCCGCAAACGACAGCGTCATCGGGCCGACTTCACGCTGGTTGATAAGGCACTTCTTGGACTCGTGCACGAATTCGATCGGGTCTTCCACCGTGAGGATGTGGCCGTACTCGGATTCGTTGAGGTAATTGACCATGGCGGCCAGCGTGGTGGACTTGCCCGAGCCCGTGGGGCCGGTCACCAGCACCAGGCCCCGTGGCTTCAAGGCCAGGTCGCCGAAGATCTTGGGGGCGTTGAGCTGTTCCAGCGTGAGGATCTTGCTTGGAATCGTCCGGAACACGGCGGCCGCGCCCCGGTTCTGGTTGAAGGCGTTGACGCGGAAACGGGCCAGGCCTTCGATCTCGAACGAAAAGTCCACCTCCAGGAACTCTTCATACGTCTTGCGCTGGGCGTCGCTCATGATGTCGTACACCATGGCGTGCACCGTCTTGTGGTCCAGCGCATCGACGTTGATGCGCCGCACGTCGCCGTGGACCCGGATCATGGGCGGCAGACCGGCGGAGAGGTGCAGGTCGGAGGCCTTGTTCTTCACGCTGAACGCGAGCAATTGGGTAATGTCCACGGAGTCCCTCTATCGTTTGGTACGCTTATCAAACATTATGACCACGATTGCTAACAACCTCCAACAGGTTATGGGCAGGATCGCCCAGGCGTGCCAGGCCGCCGGGCGCGACCCGGCCCAGGTGGGCCTGCTGGCCGTTTCCAAAACCTTTGGCGCCGAGGCGGTGCTGGAGGCAGTGGCCGCAGGCCAGCGCGCCTTTGGCGAGAACTACATCCAGGAAGGCGTGGACAAGATCGCTGCCGTGCGGGCGGCCTTGCCCGGCGCAGCGCTGCAGTGGCACTGCATTGGCCCCATCCAGAGCAACAAGACGCGCCCGGTGGCCGAGCACTTCGACTGGGTGCACACGGTGGACCGGCTCAAGATCGCAGAGCGCCTGTCGGCCCAGCGGCCCGATCACCTGCCGCCGCTACAGATATGTATCCAGGTCAACATCGACGGAGGCCCCACCAAGTCGGGCGTGTCGCCTGCCGAGGCCCTGGACCTGGTGCGCGCTGTCGCAAAACTGCCACGGCTGGTGGTGCGGGGGCTCATGAGCATTCCAGACCATGCTCCTGAATTTGAAGCGCAACTGGCTATCCACAGGAGCGCCAGAGCACTGTTTGATCAGATGGCTGCGCTGGAGGTGCCGGGCCTGGAGCACTTCGACACTCTGTCTTTGGGCATGACGGCCGACCTGGAGGCCGCCATCCAGGCAGGCAGCACCCTGGTGCGCGTGGGCACCGGGGTGTTTGGTGGACGGACCTACCCCGCCGCTTGAGCGGGTTCAGCCTGGCAGCCTGAAGCTCGCCACGCAGTCCAGCGCCGCTGTCACATCCGCCTCGCTCACATCCAGGTGCGTCACCCAGCGCAGCCGGGTCGCGCCGCCATACAGGCTGCTGGTCACGCGCACGCCGTGCTGCGCCAGCCACGCGGTGAAGGCGGGCGCCACCTCTGCATGCAGATCCGTGAACAGAATATTGGTTTGCCATGGCAGCACGGTGATCTTGCCCTGCAGCGCTGGGTGGCTGCGGTTGGCTTCGGCCAGCCCTTGGGCCAGACGGTCCAGGCGGGCGTGGTCTTCCGTCAGGCGCCGCACATGGTGTTGCAGCGCATAGTGGCCGGCAGCCGCCAGCACGCCCGCCTGCCGCATGCCACCGCCCAAAATCTTGCGGGTGCGGCGCGCCTGCCGGATGAAGTCGCGCGAGCCCAGCACCAGCGAGCCCACGGGCGCGCCCAGGCCCTTGCTCAGGCACAGCGATGCGGAATCAAAGTGGCTGCACAGCGCGCGCGCTTCGTCGTAAACATCGGTGCCGTTGCGCGCGGCATTGGCCGTGGCCGCGTTGAACATGCGTGCGCCGTCCAGGTGCATGGCCAGCCCCCGGCTGCGCGCCAGCTGTGCGACCTCGGCGATGTAGGCGGGCGGCAGCACCTGGCCGCCGGTGGTGTTCTCCAGCACCACCAGGCGGGTGCGCGCAAAGTGCGGGTCGTCGGGCTTGATGGCGGCGGCGATGTCGGCCAGACGCAGGGTGCCGTCCGGCTGTGTCTCCACCGGCTGGGGCTGGATGGAGCCCAGCACCGCCATGCCGCCTGCTTCCCAGCGGTAGGTGTGCCAGCTCTGGCCCACGATGGCCTCATCGCCGCGCTGACAGTGGCCCCACAGCGCGATCAGGTTGGTTTGCGTACCGGAGGGGGCGAACAACGCCGCCTCAAAACCCAACAGCTCGGCCGCGTGGTCCTGCAGTGCGTTCACCGAAGGGTCGTCGGCAAACACATCGTCGCCCAGCGGGGCTTTGAACATGGCCTCGCGCATGGCGGGCGTGGGCTGGGTGACGGTGTCGCTGCGAAAGTCGGGCATGGGCGCGGTCCTTGTGGGTCGGGTCAATGAATGCGATGACCGGCCATGGTAGCGGCGGCCCGTGGCAGCTGCCGCCGTGGGGTCTACCGCGCGCTGATGCGCCGTGGTGTCAGGGTCTCGCCATCTTGCAGTCCGTGCCCTGTGCCAGCTCATTGCCGGTGTAGGCCGCATCGGTGCGGAAGCCGTAGTTCGTGCCCTCCCAGCCCACCTTCACGGCCTTGCCGTCCACCGGCGCAATGGTGTTGACCACCTGGGGCAGCAGCAGCTGGTGGTCTTCGCCGCGCATGCGCACGGGGCCCACCACCGATTCGAGCGTCAGATCTTCCAGCGCGCGCGCCACCTTCACCGGGTCGGTGGACTGGGCCTTGTTGATGGCGGCCGCCAGGAAGCGGGGCGTCATCTCGATACGCGGCGCGAGGAAGTCCTTGCCCGTCTTGGCCTTGTAGGCCTTGGCCAGCGCATCCACCTTGGGGGTGTCTGCTTGGCCGGGGTGCCATTCGGCCACCCAGGTCAGCTGGCCTTGCTTGGCCTGTGACACCGCCAGCACCGTGCCCGGGACGGAGCCCGCACTGTGGTTGAAGTAGCGCAGGTTGTAGCCCGCATCGCCCGCGGCCTTGAGCAGCAGCGTCATGTCCTGACCCCAGTTGCCGGTGATCACTGAGTCGGCCTCCGCGCTCTTGACCTTGGCGAGGTAGGGCGCAAAGTCCTTCACGCGGCCGATGGGGTGCAGCGCCTCGCCCACAAACTGGATGTCCGGCCGCGCCAGACCCACCATCTCGCGGCCGTAGTGCGCCCACTGTTTGCCATGCGCGTAGTCCTGGTTCAGCAGGTACACCTTCTTGATGTCCGGCTGCTTCTTGATGTAGTTGGCAATGGCCTTCATCTTCATGGCCGTGTTGGCCTCGAACTGGAAGTGCCAGAAATTGCACGCCTTGCCCGTCAGCTCGGGGTCGATGGAGGAGTGGTTCAGCACCAGGATCTCCTTGCCCGGGTTGCGCTGGTTGTGGCGCGCCGCCGCCTGCACCAGCGCCGTGACCACGGACGAACCCGAGCCGCCCGTCACGATGGCCTTGGCGCCCTGGTCGATGGCGGCCTGCAGCGCGCTCTGGCTCTCTTGCGCCGAGAGCTTGCTGTCGAACTGCAGTAGCTGCAGCTTGGTGCCCTTGAGCACACCACCCTTGGCGTTGATGTCCTCGATGGCGTATTGCGTGTGCGTGAGCATCAGCTCGCCCACATTGGCAAACGGGCCGGACAGCGGGTCGATGTAGGCGACCTTGAAGGTCTCCTGCGCGCTGGCGGCGCTGACGGCGCACAAGGCGGCAGCGGCCGTGAGGGTGCGGAAGGTGGGGCTCATGCTCGGATCTCCTCGATGGGTGGGATGGTGCAAAAAAGGGGCAGGGCGCCGTCTCTCGGCGTGGGGTCAACCGCTGGCGGCAGGCTTGCGGCGCGCGCTGGCACGGCCCGCCGTCTTGTGCGCGACGGGCTGGTCCGCTGCTTCGCCCGGAGCACGCAGGCCCAGCACACGCCAGGCCAGTTGAGACAGTTCGCGCACCACCTCGGCGGGCGACAGGCGCCCGTCGGGCCGGTACCAGTGGTAGAGAAAACCCGGCAGGCTGCAGGCGGCCAGGGCCGTGAGGCGGGTCTCCTTGAAGTCCAGCGTGCCCTCGCTGCGGGCCTCTTCCATCAGCGCGCACATGCGGTCGTAGAAGTGGCTGGCCAGCTTCTTCTGCATGGCCAGGTATTCCGGGCGGAAGACCTGCGGTTCGCGGTACGGAAAGAACGCGGCCGGGTGGTGCTCGATGGTGGCGCGGATCAGCCGCTCCATGCCCTCGGCGACCTTGGTGTGCGCGGGGCGCAGGTCGTCCTCGGGGAAGTCCATGGCCGTGAAGCAGGCCACGGACGGACGCCAGCACAGCGTCTCGAAGATTTCCTGCTTGTTGTGGAAGTAGTAGTAGACGTAGGGCTTGGTCACACCCAGCTGCTGCACGATCTGCTCCATCGTCGTGTTGGCGTAGCCCTGCCGGTCGAACAGCGCCTCGGCCGCCTGGAGGATGCGCTCACGCTTCTCGTCCGTGCTGAGCGTGCTGGCCTTCTGGCGGCCGCGCGCCTTCACGGGCAGCGCGCCCAGTGTGGCGGGCGGGGTGGTCGGTGTCGCTTTGGTTATACCCATGGGTAGCATTGTTCTACCAAGCGGTATATATTGACAAGACGCTGGCGGGTGAGGGCGCCTATCGCAAACCCTTAGAACGGGTTCTGACGCCCCCGGGAACCAGCGATTCCAGACACCTTGGAGACAACAACGCCATGCCTGCCACCGCAACGCCCCTGCCGCTGCACGAACACCTGCGCCGCCACGCGCGCGAGACGCCCGACCGCATCGCCTACCTCTGGTACGGCCATCCCATCACCTGGGCACAGCTCGACGCGGCCAGTGATGCCTTCGCCGCGCGCCTGCAGGCGCTGGGAGTGCAGAAGGGCGAACCCGTGGCCCTGTTCATGAACAACTGCCCGCAGTACGTGATGGCGCACTACGGCATCCAGAAGATCGGCGCCATCGTCTGCCCCTGCGGGCCGCTGAACAAGGAGCATGAGCTGGAATACCAGCTCACCGACCTGCAGGCGCGGGTGATCGTCGCGGCCGACGTGCTGCTGCCCGTGGTGGACAAGGTGCGCGCCAAAACTGCGCTGCAGCATGTGTTTGTGGTGCGCTATGCGGAGCTGCTGCCCGAGGGCGCGCCCAGCATTGACGTGCCCGCCGAGTTGCTGAACATGCGCACCGCCATGGGCCCGGTGCCTGCGGGCTGCGAAGACTTCCTGGCTGCCACCCGCACCGGCGCGCGACCTGCGCCCGTGGCGCTGTCGATGGATGACGTCTCGCTGATGACCTACACCTCGGGCACCACCGGCCTGCCCAAGGGCGCGATGCTGAGCTACGGCAACGCCACCTTCAAGACCGCCGCGTCGGCCGACTGCAACGGCATGACGCCGCACGAAACGCTGCTGGCCGTGGCGCCGCTGTACCACATCGCCGGCATGGTGATGGGCGTGAACCTGCCCGTGTATACAGGCGCCACGGCCGTGCTGCTGTACCGCTTTGACCCGCTGGGCGTGGCCCAGGCGCTGGAGCGTCACCGCGTCACCTGGTGGTACAGCATTGCGCCCATGAATGGCGCCCTGATGCAGGTGCCCGGTGCACGCGACATGGACTGGAGCGCGCTGCGCCGCAACCCGGTCACCAGCTTTGGCATCACCTTCACCGAGGCGTTGGCCCGGCAGTGGCAGCAGTTCGCGCCGAACTGCATTGCGCACGAGGCGGCCTATGGCCTGTCTGAAACCCACACGGTGGACACCGCCATGCCGGTGGACGCGATCCGCTGGGGCACGCAGGGCAAGCCCGTGCCGGGCAACCAGATCCGCATCGTGAACCCCGACACCGGCGCGCCGCTGGCCGCTGGCGAGGTGGGCGAGATCACCATCTACGGTCCTGGCAACTTCAAGGGCTACTGGAACAAGCCCGAGGCCACGGCCAAGACGCTGCGGGACGGCTGGGTCTACACCGGCGACATGGGCCAAATTGACGCGGACGGCTACCTCACCTTCATCGGCCGCTTCAAGGAAATGATCAAGGTCTCGGGCTACAGCGTGTTCCCGGAAGAGGTCGAGACCTTGCTCATCAAACACCCCGCTGTTGCCCAGGCCGCTGTGATCGGCGTGCCTGATGCAGAAAAGGGCGAGGTGGTGCGCGCCTTCATCGTCAAGAAGCCCGGCCAGGACGTGGACGCCGCCGCCCTGGTGGCCTGGTGCCGCGAGAACATGGCGCCCTACAAGGCACCGCGCGAGGTGCGTTTCATCGACGCGCTGCCCGCCACGGGCGCAGGCAAGGTGCTGCGCCGCCTGCTGCGTGATATTGCTTGATTGAATGACAAGTTGACCGCTGGCGCTGGTTGAATATGCGCTGGTAGCTATAAAAAATAGAGCGACTGCCCCATGCCATCTTCTGTTTTGTTCACCAAAGTGCTGGTTGCCAACCGGGGCGAAATCGCACTGCGCACCGTGCGCGCCCTGCACGACCTCGGCATTGCCAGCGTGGCCGTGTATGCCGACGACGACGCTGCCAGCCCCCATGTGCAGGTGGCCAGTGCGGCCGTGGCGCTGGGCGCCACCGGCCCGGCCGCCTACCTGGACGGCGCGCGCCTCATCGCCATCGCCCAGGCGCAGGGCTGTGATGCCGTGCACCCGGGCTACGGCTTCTTGAGCGAGCGGGCCGACTTTGCCCGTGCCTGCGACGAAGCGGGGCTGCGCTTCATCGGCCCCACGCCTGCGCAACTGGCGCTGTTCGGCGACAAGGCGCAGGCCCGTGCGCTGGCGCAGCAGCAGGGCGTGCCGCTGATGCCCGGCACGCAGGCGGCCGTGTCGCTGGAAGAGGCCCAGGCCTTCTTCGCCCAGCACGCCCATGCCGGCATCGTGATCAAGGCCATCGGGGGCGGCGGCGGGCGCGGCATGCGCGCGGTGGCGTCGGCCGATGATTTGCCCGCTGCCTACGCGCGCTGCCGCAGCGAGGCGCAGGCCGCGTTTGGTGTGGACGGCGTGTACGTCGAGCGCCTGATGAGCAACGCCCGCCACATCGAAGTGCAGGTGCTGGGCGACGGGCGCGAGGTGATCGCCCTGGGCGAGCGCGAATGCACACTGCAGCGGCGCTTTCAGAAAGTGGTGGAGATCGCGCCCAGCCCCTCGCTGCCGGGCGCATTGCGCGAGCGCATCACCAATGCCGCGCTGTCCATGGCGCGCGCCGTGGACTACCAGGGCCTGGGCACCTTCGAATTTTTGGTGGACCTGGCCAGCGCCGACCTGCCCTTTGTGTTCATCGAATGCAACCCGCGCCTGCAGGTCGAGCACACCATCACCGAAGAAGTCACTGGCGTGGACCTGGTGCAGGCGCAGATTGCGCTGGCGGCGGGCCGCAGGCTGCGGGACATCGGTCTCGACCCTGCCGCACCGCCCACCGTGTTGGGCTTTGCGGTTCAGTGGCGCATCAACGCCGAAACGCTGGACGCGCAGGGCACCGCCACCCCTGGCAGTGGCACGCTGCGCCGTTTCGACCTGCCCGCAGGCCCTGGCGTGCGCGTGGACACGCACGGCGCAGCGGGCGCCACGCCATCGCCGCACTACGACACGCTGCTGGCCAAGCTCATCGTGCACACGCGCAGCCCGCGTTTTGCCGACGCGCTGCGCCGCTCGCAGCGCGCGCTGGCCGAGTGTCGCATCGAGGGCGTGGCCACCAACCTGGCGCTGCTGCAGGTGCTGGCTGCGCGGCAAGAAATGGAGAGCCAACAGGTGCACACGCGCTGGCTGGAGTCGGTACTGCCAGAGCTTCTGGCTGCTACCAAAGATATAGCTGATAAGGCATATCCGACTAGCGCTACAGGGCAAAAAGACCCGCAGATCACCTCTGACGCACCCGAAGGCGCCGTGCTGGCCCCCATGCCCGCCCGCCTGGTGCAGCTGAGCGTGGCCGAGGGCGATGTGGTCGCCGCAGGCGCCGAGCTGGCTGTGCTCGAAGCCATGAAGATGGAACATGTGCTGCTGGCCCCACACGCGGGCCGCGTGGGCGCACTGTTGGCTGTGGCTGGCGGCTACGTCGTGCAGGGCCAGCCACTGCTGGTGCTGGACGCCGTGGACGATGCGGCCGATGTGGGGGTGCAGGGCAGCGCTGTACACGACCCTGATCACATCCGCGCCGACCTGCAGCGCGTGATCGACCGCCACGCCTTCACGCTCGATGCCGCACGGCCCGAAGCCATCGCCAAGCGCCACGCGCAAGGCGGCCGCACCGCGCGCGAGAACATTGCCGACCTGTGCGACGACGGCAGCTTCATCGAATACGGCGCCCTGGCCATCGCCGCGCAGGCGCGCCGCCGCAGCAAGGAAGACCTGATTGCCAACACGCCCGCCGACGGCATGGTCACGGGAATTGGCGGCATCAACGGCGCCCTGTTTGGCGACGAGAAGTCCCGCGCCGTGGTCATGTCGTACGACGCCACCGTGCTCGCGGGCACCCAGGGCGCACGCAACCACGCCAAGACCGACCGCATGCTCGGCATCGCGCTGGCGCAGAAGCTGCCGGTGGTGCTGTTCGCCGAGGGCGGCGGCGGGCGCCCGGGCGACACCGACATGCCCGTGGTGGCGGGGCTGCATGTGCACACGTTTGCGAGCTACGCGGCGCTGTCGGGCCAGGTGCCAGTCATCGGCATCGCCGCGGGGCGCTGCTTTGCGGGCAACGCGGCGCTGCTGGGTTGCAGCGACGTGATCATTGCCACACGCGCCAGCAACATCGGCATGGGCGGCCCGGCCATGATCGAAGGTGGTGGGCTGGGCATCTTCAAGCCCGAGCAGATCGGCCCGAGCCGCGTGCAGCATGCCAACGGCGTGATCGACGTGCTGGTGGAGAACGAGGCCGAGGCCGTGGCTGCAGCGCGCCACTACCTGTCGTTCTTCCAGGGCCGCACATCGCAGTGGTCTGCGCCCGACCAGCGCCTGCTGCGCGCCGTGGTGCCCGAGAATCGGCTGCGCGTGTACGACACCCGCACGGCAATGGCCGGCTTGGTGGACGAGGGCAGCTTGCTGCTGCTGCGCACCGGCTTTGGCGCGGGTATCCACGCGGCGCTGGCGCGCATCGAAGGCCGCCCCGTGGGCCTGCTGGCCAACAACCCGCAACACCTGGGCGGCGCCATCGATGCCGATGCGGCGGACAAGGGCGCGCGCTTCATGCAGCTGTGCAACGCGCATGGCCTGCCCATCGTGAGCCTGGTGGACACGCCCGGCTTCATGGTCGGCCCCGAGGTCGAGGCCACGGCCCAGGTGCGCCACGTGAGCCGCCTGTTCGTCACCGCCGCCAGCCTACGCGTGCCCACCTTCAGCGTGGTGCTGCGCAAGGGCTACGGCTTGGGCGCCATGGGCATGACGGCCGGGGGCTTTCATGCGCCCGTGTTCACTGTCGCTTGGCCCACGGGCGAGTTCGGCGCCATGGGGCTCGAAGGCGCGGTGCGCCTGGGCTTTCGCAAGGAGCTGGAGGCCCTGCCTGAGGGTGCCGAGCGCGATGCGCTGTTTGCCAAGCTGCTCGCCAAGTCCTACGCCAACGGCGAGGCCATGCACATGGCGGCCACGCTGGAGATCGACGCGGTGATCGACCCGGCCGACACGCGTGCCTGGCTGGCGCGCGGGCTGGCATCGGCCCAGGTGGCGCCGCTGGGGCACCGGTTCGTCGACACCTGGTGAGCAGGGGAGGGCCGCCTGGCTAGCGCTGCATCAGCGCCAGCTTTCCCCCAAGCGCCACAAACGCTGCGGCAAAGCCGCGCCTCAGCCACACCAGCACGATCGGGCGCTGCAGCACCTGGTCGCGGAACCGCGCGGCAAAGACGCCGTAGCCCAGGAACACCACCAGCGTCATGGCCATGAACACCAGTGAAAGCTGCGCCATGCGCTCTGCCGGCTGCGCCTCGCCCGGTGCGATGAACTGTGGCAGGAACGTGAGGAAGAACAGCGACAGCTTGGGGTTGAGCAGGTTGACGAGCATCGCCTCGGCGATGCGTCCCCCGGTGGAGCGCGCGGGCGCGTCGGCGCGCACCTCCAGTGCGGCAGGGGAGCGCCAGGTGGCCCAGCCCATGTACAGCAGGTAGGCCACCCCCGCGTAGCGCAGGATGTCGAAGGCGGTGGCGCTGGCATGGAGCAGCGCGGCCAGGCCGGTGACTGCGGCCAGCAGGTGCGGCACGATGCCCAGCGTGCATCCTAGGGCTGTGACGGCCGCAGCCCGCTCGCCGCCCGAGAGCCCGGCCGCCACGGTCAGCAGGGCGCCCGGCCCGGGCGAGATGACGACGACGAGGGAAGTGATGAGAAATTCAATGCCCATGGCGCTTTGGGGCCGCACAGCGGCGGCATGCTGTGGAGTGGAGAGGTCCGCAGCATCGCCGCACGCGCGGGCCCGCGTCTTGAACAAAATTGCAGCGCCTCAGCAGTGGGCGCGCAGGTAGGCGTGGGGCGTGGTGCCGAAGCTGCGTGCGAACAGGCGTGTGAGGTGGCTCTGGTCGGCAAAGCCGCTGGCGGCGGCCACCTCGGCCAGGGGCGTGCCGGCGCGCATGAGCCGCCGCGCGTGGTGCAGCCGGCGCTGCACCAGGTAGGCGTGTGGCGTGAGTCCCGTGGCCTGTGCGAACTGCCGCACCAGCTGGTAGCGGCTCAGCCCGGCCTCGTGGGCCAGATCGGCAAGGCTCCAGGCCATGGTCGGGTCGTCGTCCACCATGGCGCGGGCGTTGGCAACAGACGCGGCGATGTGCCTGCCGTTGCCCGCCGGGCGCAGCAGGCCCGCCAGGATCTGGAGCAGGCATTCCTCGACCTGCAGCGGCGCTGCCGCGTGGCGGGGGTGCCGTGTGGCGGCCGCAAACAGCGCACGGACCTGCGCGGCAAGCCGCGCATCGCGCAGGTTGGGTGCGTGGAATTCGAAGCCTGCGCCGGGCGTGCTGGGGCGCACCTCGGCCGCCAGACCGGCGACTAGGGCGGGCTCCAGGTACAGCATGCGCCAGGCGCGGCCGCCGTCGCCCAGCGGCTTGCCGTCGTGGACCTCGCCAGGGTTGACCGTGATGGTGTCGCCGGGGAGTGACTCCACCGTGCCCCGGCCGCTGAACGATTTCTGCGCCCCCCGGTCGATCACGCCCAGGCCGAACTGCAGGTGCATGTGCCTCCCGAAGGCGAAGTGCGAGTCCGCCTGCATCGCGTCGATGCCAGGCAGTGCGGTGGGCAGAAACTGGAAGGGTTTTGGCGGCATGGCGCAGCGACCAATGGAGGTGCGGGGCCATGATAAGCTGGTCCGATCGCCTTGTTTCTTCCCCCAGTTTCACACGCGGAGACCCACCATGCCCGGCCTTTTGCCCGATATCGACCCCGATGGTCTGCTCGAATTTTCGGTGGTCTACACCGACCGCGCGCTCAACCACATGTCCAAGCGCTTTACCGGCGTGATGCAGGACATTCTGGGCACGCTCAAAGAGGTCTACCACGCCCACACCGCCGTGCTGGTGCCCGGCAGCGGCACCTTCGGCATGGAGGCTGTAGCGCGCCAGTTTGCCAACAAGGAAAAGGTGCTCATCGTGCGCAACGGCTGGTTCAGCTACCGCTGGACGCAGATCTTTGATGCCGACAAGGGCCTGGGCGGTGGCTCCGTGGTGTGCAAGGCGCGCCAGCAGGGCAGCGGCCCGCAGGCACCCTGGGCGCCATGCCCGGCGGACGAAGTCGCAGCCACCATTCGCGCCGAAAAGCCCAAGGTGGTGTTCGCCCCGCATGTGGAAACGGCCAGCGGCATCATCCTGTCTGACGACTACCTGCGCACGCTGACGGCGGCTGCGCATGAGGTGGGCGCGCTGTTTGTGCTGGACTGCGTGGCGTCGGGCGCCATGTGGGTGGACATGCAGGCCACGGGTGTGGATGTGCTCATCAGCGCCCCGCAAAAGGGCTGGAGCGGTTCGCCCTGCTGCGCCATGGTGATGCTGAGTGAACGCGCGCGCCAGGCCATTGAGGGCACGACGAGCAGCAGCTTCTCGTGCGACCTCAAGAAGTGGATGCAGATCGCCGAGGGCTACGAAAAAGGCCAGCACGCATACCACACCACCATGCCCACCGATGCGCTGGTGCGCCTGCGCGACGTGATGGCCGAGACCCGCGCCTACGGCTTTGCCAAGGTGCGCGAGGAGCAGATCGAACTGGGCGCCAAGGTGCGCGCGCTGCTGGAGTCGCGTGGCTTCCCCAGCGTGGCGGCCGATGGCTTCAAGGCGCCCGGCGTGGTCGTGAGCTACACCACCGACCCCGGCATCCAGAACGGCAAGAAGTTCCTCGAAGTCGGTTTGCAGACCGCTGCGGGTGTGCCGCTGCAGTGTGATGAAGGGCCGGACTTCAAGAGCTTCCGCATCGGCCTGTTTGGCCTGGAGAAGTGGCACAACGTGGACCGCACGGTAGGCCATCTGTCGAAGGCGCTGGACCAGATTGCGGCGGCTGCCTGACGGGTTGCAAGCCAGGGCAGTGGGCGGGCCCGGATGACCCAGGAGACTGACAGCGCAACCCTCGCCCTGCGGCGTGCCAAACGGCAGGCGCTGGGCCTGCTGTTGCTGGTCACGGCTGTGTTCATTGCCACCAGCGTGGTGGAGCGCGGCCTGTGGCTCAACGCCGTGAAAGCCATGGCCGAGGCCGCCATGGTGGGCGCGCTGGCCGACTGGTTTGCGGTGGTGGCGCTGTTCCGCCGCCCGCTGGGCCTGCCCATTCCGCACACGGCGGTCATCGCGCGCAACCAGGCGCGCATCGGCCGCAACCTCGCTACCTTTGTGCGCGACAAGTTCCTGGACGTGCCCTCGCTCGTGTCGCTGATCCGCCGACACGACCCCGCCGAGCGGCTGGCGCAGTGGCTCAAGGCGCCCGGCAACGCCGCCCTGCTGGGGCACCAGGCCACGCGCCTGGCATCGGCTGCACTGGAGACGGTGCAGGACGCGCAGGTGGAGCGTTTCATCCAGAAGGCCGCGCGTGCCTTGATCGGGCAGGTGGACATGTCGCGTGCGCTGGCGGCGGTGCTCGATACCCTCACGCACAACGGCCGCCACCAGGCGTTGCTGGACGATGTGCTGGCCAAGCTCATTGAGCTGCTGCAGAACGAGCAGACCCGCACCTGGGTCGCCCAATCCATCGTGGCCTGGCTCAAGAAGGACCACCCGCGCACCGAGAAGTTGCTGCCCAGCGACTGGCTGGGTGACAAGGGCTCGGCCCTGCTGGCCCGCGCGCTGGAGAGCCTGATGGCCGATGTGGCTGCCAACCCGCAGCACGCCTTGCGCGCGCAGTTTGATACTGCCGTGCAGCGCTTTATCGAGCGCCTGCGCAGCGACCCGGAATGGGCGAGCAAGGGCGAGGAGATCCGCACCTGGCTGCAGACCGATGCCACCGTGGGCGGCTATGTGCAGACCTTGTGGCTGGACCTGCGTGGTGCGTTGCAGCGCGATCTGGCCGACGCCGACTCCGTGCTGGCGCGGCAGGTGGGCAAGCTGGGGTTGTGGCTGGGCGATTCGCTGGCGGGGGACGCGGCGCTGCGGCAGTCGTTCAATGACCGGCTGGAGCGTTGGGTGGAGGGGCTGGCGCCGGATGTGTCGGCGTTCATTGCGCAGCACATTGAGGATACGGTGCGGCGGTGGGATGCGGAGGAGATGACGCAGCTGATCGAGCTGAACATCGGCAAGGACCTGCAGTACATCCGCATCAATGGCACCGTGGTGGGTGGGCTCATCGGGCTGTTGCTGTTCGGCGTGTCGCATGTGGGGGCCATGGGGCGGGCTTTGTGGGGCGGGTGAGGGCCGCTGAGCGCTGCGCTGCGTAGCGCGGGACGAGAGGCGATGCCCCCGCCACACCCCTCACAACAACCGGAACACCAACGGCATCAGCACCGCCGCCAGCACCACCTGCAACCCCAGCGCCAGCCCTGCATACGCCCCCGCCTCGGCATGCACCTGCAGCGCATGTGCCGCCCCGATGCCGTGCGACGCCGTGCCCAGCGCAAAGCCTCGCAGTGCCATGCCTTGCGCGTCGGTGGGCAAGCGCATCAAGCCAAACAACCAGCGTGCAGACAGCGCCCCCACCATGCCCGTCAGCGCCGCGAACACCGCGGCGAGGGCGGGCACGCCGCCAATCTGCGCGGCAATGCCCATGGCGACGGGGGCGGTGACAGATTTGGGGGCCAGCGACATCAGCACATCACCGGGCAGGCCCAGTACCCAGCCCAGACCCACAGCACTGGCGGCCGCTGCGCTGCCACCCGCCAGCGAGGCCAGCACCAGCCGGCCCCAACGTGAGCGCAGGGCCGCACGGCGCTGCCACAGGGGCCAGCCCAGTGCCACCACCGCAGGGCCCAGCAAGAAGTGGATGAACTGCGCACCCGCAAAGTACGTGGGGTAGGCCGTGCCCGTGGCCAGCATCACACTGGCCAGAATGGCCACCGACACCATCACCGGATTGGCCCAGGGTGCGTGGCCGGAGCGCACCGACAGTGCCTGCGCCAGCACATACACCGCCAGCGTGGCCGTCAGCCCGAACAGCGGGGCCGAGGCCAGGTACACCCACAGCTCAACGAAGTTCGCCATGGTTCTCCTTGGGCTGCAGAAGACGCAACACCTGCGCCGTCACCGCCATGCCCATCCAGGTGGACAGTACGATCACCGCCACCAACTGCAGGCCATAGGTGCTCAGCAACGCCAGGTGGGTCATCACCCCCACGCCCACTGGCACAAACAGCAGCGACAGGTGCTGGAGCAAAAAGCCCGCCGCTGGGGCCACGGCGTCCTGCACCGGCTGCCAGCGCAGCGCGAGCAAGAGCAGCACCATGCCAACCACAGGCCCAGGCACCGGGAGCTTTAAAAAGTGAGACAGTGCCTCGCCCCCTGACTGCATGAGCAGAAGAAAGGCAAGCCCTTGCAGCGCCTTCATGGCGGTCAGAAACGCGGCAGATCGGGGTGCTTGATCTGCCCCCCCCGCACCAGCATCTTCCCGTACTCCGCACACCGGTTCAGCGTCGGAATCACCTTGCCGGGGTTCAACAACCCCGCCGGATCAAACGCGTGTTTGAGCCCGAACATCTGCGCGTTCTCTGCTGCAGAAAACTGCACGCACATGCTGTTGAGCTTCTCCACGCCCACGCCATGTTCGCCCGTTACCGTGCCGCCCATGGCCACGCTGGTTTCCAGGATGTCGGCGCCAAACAGCTCGCAGCGGTGCAGCTGGTCGGCATCGTTCGCATCGAACAGGATCAGCGGGTGCAGGTTGCCGTCGCCCGCGTGGAACACGTTGGCGCAGCGCAGCTGGTATTTCTTTTCCATCTCCTGGATGGCGAGCAGGATGTCGGCCAGGCGCTTGCGCGGGATGGTCGAGTCCATGCACATGTAGTCGGGGCTGATGCGGCCGCTGGCGGGGAAGGCGTTCTTGCGGCCACTCCAGAAGCGCAGGCGCTCGGCCTCGTCGCGGCTCACGCTGATGGCGGTGGCGCCTGCGGCGCGCAGCACTTCGCTCATGCGGCCGATTTCTTCTTCCACCTCTTCGGGCGTGCCGTCGCTTTCGCACAGCAGGATGGCTTCGGCGGTGAGGTCATAGCCCGCGTGCACAAAGTCTTCCACGGCGGCGGTCATGGGCTTGTCCATCATCTCCAGGCCTGCGGGGATGATGCCGGCGGCGATGACGGCGGCCACCGCATCGCCCGCTTTGCGCACGTCGTCAAAGCTGGCCATGATGCAGCGCGCCAGCTGGGGCTTGGGGATGAGCTTGACGGTCACTTCGGTGGTCACGGCCAGCATGCCCTCGCTGCCGATCACAGCGGCCAGCAGGTCGTAGCCGGGGGCGTCCAGCGCCTCGCTGCCAAATTCGACGGGCTCGCCTTCGACTGTGAAACCCTTCACCTTGAGCACGTTGTGCACGGTGAGGCCGTATTTCAGGCAGTGCACGCCGCCCGAGTTCTCGGCCACGTTGCCGCCGATGGTGCAGGCGATCTGGCTGCTGGGGTCGGGGGCGTAGTAGAGGTTGTAGGGCGCCGCCGCCTCGCTGATGGCGAGGTTGCGCACGCCACACTGCACCACGGCCGTGCGGCTTTCGGGGTTGATGTCGAGGATGCGGTTGAACTTGGCCAGTGACAGTGTCACGCCCAGGGCGTGCGGCATGGCGCCGCCCGACAGTCCCGTGCCCGCACCGCGCGCCACCACGGGCACCTGCAGTCGGTGGCACACCTGCAGCACGGCCTGCACCTCGTCGTAGGTCTCGGGCAGGCAGACCACCAGCGGGCGCTGGCGGTAGGCAGTGAGGCCGTCGCACTCATACGGTGTGGTGTCTTCGGTGTGCCAGAGCAGTGCGTGGGCAGGCAGGGCGCGGCTCAGGGCCTGGACCACTTCGGCTTGGCGTGCGGCGCGTTCGGACAGGGCTGCGGTGGGGGCGGCGGCAGTGTTCATGGCTGTCACTGTAGGGGATGGCTGGGTGCCTGGACTTGAGCTTTTCTGCAGGGGATTGTGAAAAACACCTGAATGCTCATTAATTGATAGCCTCTAGCGCTTTTGGGAAAAGCGCTAGAGGCAAATTTTGTCTGAATCCGGTGGAGGAGGCGCGGCTCGGTCGATGGCAGCCGAACAAGGGTCGCCCCGCAGCGAGGGCTGCGTCCCCCTTCCCGGCGCAGCCGAGAGAAGGGGGAAGGCGCCCAAGGCGACTCAGGGGGATGCCTCTGCTACGCCATCGTTTTGCGCAGCCACTCGGCAAAGGCCGCGCATTCCCACCGGTCCATGGTGCCGGTGCGCCAGCACAGGTAGTGGGCGTGGGGGCTGGCGGTGTCGGTGGCAAACAGGCGCACCAGCGTGCCGTTCTCCAGCCAGGGCGCGCCCAGCTTCAGGCGCACCAGCGCCACGCCCATGCCGGCGGCGGCGCCGTCGCACATCAGGCCGATGTCGTTGAACTGCGAGCCCTCGCTGGGCTCGGCCCAGTCAAGACCCGTGGCGGCAAACCAGGTGCGCCAGGGCTCCAGCGGGCTGCGCAGCAGCGGCACGCCCTCCAGGTCCTCGGGGCGATCAAAGGGGCCGTGTTCGCGCACGAAGGCGGGTGAGGCCAGGGGCGTGACCACGTCGCGGGCCAGCTCCACATGCTCCACATCGGCATAGTGGCCGGGGCCAAAGCGCACCATCAGGTCGGCGTCCTCGGCCACCACGTCCAGCAGCGGGATGGAGACTTGCAGCGCCAGGTCGATCTCGGGGTACGCCTCGGTGAACTGCCGCAGGCGCGGGATGAGGATGGTGCGCGCAAACGTGGGCGTGACGGCCAGCTTGAGCCGCCGCCGCCCGGGCGCAGCCGCCTGGCCCGGAAAGCGCTGCAGCGCGCCCAGCCCCTCACGCACATGGGCCAGGTAGGCGCTGCCCTCGGTGGTCAGCGAAAAGTCGGCCCGGCCAAACAGCCGCACGCCCAGGATCTGCTCCAGCTGCTTTACCCGGTGGCTCACGGCGCTGGGCGTCACGCACAGCTCGTCGGCCGTCTGCGTCACGCTGCGCAGGCGGGCCAGGGCCTCGAACGTCAGCAGGCACTGGATGGGCGGAATGCGCCGTGCGGCGCTGCTGAGGAAAGAGGACGGAGCTGCCGTGGCCATGGGACGAAGCGATCTAGCGGAAGATCACCGTCTTGTGACCGTTCAGGATCACGCGGTGCTCGCTGTGCCACTTCACGGCGCGGGCCAGCACCTGGCTTTCGGTGTCGCGGCCACGGGCGGTGAGGTCTTCCACCGTGTCGGTATGGTCCGCGCGGGCCACGTCCTGCTCGATGATCGGGCCTTCGTCCAGGTCGGCCGTCACGTAGTGGGCCGTGGCGCCGATCAGCTTCACGCCCCGGTCATGCGCCTGGTAGTAAGGCTTGGCGCCCTTGAAGCTGGGCAGGAAGCTGTGGTGGATGTTGATCGCCCGACCGGCCAACTTTTGACATAGGTCAAGAGAAAGTATCTGCATGTAACGGGCCAATACCACCAACTCGGCCCCTTCGCCCTCGATAATCTCAAACTGTTTGGCTTCGGCCTGGGCTTTGGTGCTGCCGGTCACCGGGATATGGTGGAAGGGCACGTTGTAGCTGGCCGCCAGCTGGTAGAAGTCGCGGTGGTTGCTGATAATGGCGCGGATGTCGATGGGCAGCAGGCCACTCTTCCAGCGGAACAGCAGGTCGTTGAGGCAGTGGCCTTCCTTGCTGACCATGAGCACGGTTTTCATGGGGGCTGCCGTGGCGTGCAGGCTCCAGTGCATGTTGTAGGGCTCGGCAAAGCTGGCCAGACGCGCTTTGAGGGTGGGATGGTCGTGCTGGTCGCAGGCAAACTGCACCCGCATGAAGAACAGGCCCGTGGCGTGGTCGTTGTACTGCGCGGCTTCTTCGATGTTGCCGCCGTGCTCCAGCAAGAAGCCCGAGACGGCGTGCACCAGCCCCAGGCGGTCGGGGCAGGACAGGGTAAGGATGTAGGCGTTGGTCATAGCTGTGCAATTGTCGCAGCAAGGGCCAAAGGCCGTGAAACCGTGAAATCAACAAGGAGCGCAAGAAGCGCAATGGGCAACGAGGGCTATGCCTCATCACTGGTCCCCTGGCGGGGCATGCTGCTGTACCTGGTGCTGGGGGTGGCCTGGGTGTTTGCGGGCGATGTGTTGCTGGCCCACTGGGTGACCGATCCGGCCCTGCTGACCCGTTTTCAGACCTGGAAGGGCTGGGGCTATGTGGCGCTGACCAGCGGCCTGGCCTGGTGGCTGCTGCGGCGCATGCGCCGCGCCGAAAAGGTGCGCATGGCCATGGCGCAGGAGCTGACGCAGATCGTGCGCCACGCGCCCGCCGGTTTTGCGCGGGTGGCGCTGGATGGCAGATTCTTATGGGCCAACACCCGCCTGTGTGACCTGCTGGGCGCTGAGCCCGTGCAGACGCTGAGCCTTAATTTCCGCGATGTGATGATCGCCCAGGACCCCGACTGGGCAGCGTCGCAGCTGGAGCGCCTGCTGGCTGGCGAGATCGACCACTATGTGGGCGAGCGTCACTGCCTGCGGCTGGACAACGGCCGCCGGGCGCCCGTGCTGTGCACCGTGACACTGGCGCCCGAAGTGGGCGATGAGCCCGCGCACCTGGTGTGTGTGGTGCAGGACCTCGACGAGATCAAGGCCGCGCGTGCTGCGCTGCAGCGCAGCGAGGCCCGCCAGCGCCTGGCGGCCACGGTGGTGGACAACACCATGGAGGGCGTGGTGGTAACCGACGCCCACAGCCGCATCCTGTCGGTCAACGCGGCGTTCACCCGGCTGCTGGGCTATACCGAAGAAGAGCTGCTGGGCAAGACCCCGCGCGTCTTCAAGTCGGGCCGCCACGACAAGGCGTTCTATGAGGCCATGTGGGCGCAAGTGACCGACACAGGCTACTGGCAGGGCGAGATCTGGAACCGTCGCAAGAACGGCGAAATCTTTCCGGAGCACATGTCGCTGTCGGCCGTGCGCGACCCGGCGGGTGAGATCACGCACTGCGTGTGCATGTTCACCGACATCTCCGAAGAAAAGGCCCAGCAGCGGCAGCTGGAATACCTGGCGCACAACGACCCGCTCACCGGCCTGTCCAACCGTACTTGGTTCGGGCACCAGCTGGAGCTGGCGGTGCAGGAGGCCCAGGGCAGCGGCGAGCACATTGCGGTGCTGCTGCTCAACCTGGACCGCTTCAAGGATGTGAACGATAGCTATGGTCACGCCACGGGCGACGAGGTGCTCAAGCACATTGCGCGGCAGGTGCAGTCCGCCCTGCGGCCCGGGGATGTGCTCGGGCGCATGGCGGGCGACGAGCTGGCGGTGGTGGCGCGCAACCTGCGCCATGCCGACGGTGCGGCCGCCGTGGCGCGCCACCTGATCCGCGCCGTGGCCGAACCCTGGCGTTCGCCCGACGGGCTGGAGGTGGTGGCGGGCGTGAGCGTGGGCATCTGCATGTTCCCCGAGCATGCGGGCACCACCGAGCTGCTGCTGCAGGGCGCCCATGCGGCCGTGTACGGTGCCAAGGCGCGCGGCCGGGGGGCCTGGTGCTTCTTCCACGAAGCCATGACCCAGGCGGCCCGCGAGCGGCTGGAGCTGGAGTCGCGCCTGCGTCTGGCACTGGCCCAGGGCCACCTGCAGATGTACTACCAGCCGCAGATTGATATCGCCACCGGTCGCATCCAGGGCGCAGAGGCCCTGGTACGCTGGAACGACCCTCAGGAGGGGCTGATCTCGCCCGCACGCTTCATCCCCGTGGCCGAGACGTCGGGCGTGATCGGGCCATTGGGCGAGTGGGTGGTGCGCGAGGTCTGCCGCCAGGGCCAGCAATGGCGCGAGGCGGGGCTACCCCCGCTGACCCTGGCGCTGAACGTGTCGCCGCGCCAGTTCCACCTGACCGACCTGGCCGGTTGCACGGCGGCCGCGCTGCAGGCCAGCGGGTTTCCGGCGGCCCTGCTGGAGCTGGAGATCACCGAAAGCGCCCTGGCCGAGCGCACCGAAGAGGCCCGCCAGGTGCTGGTGCGCCTGCGCGAGCTGGGGGTGCGCATCGCGGTGGACGACTTTGGCACGGGGTATTCGTCGCTCGCACAGCTCAAGCGGTTCCCCATCGACGTGCTCAAGATCGACCAGGGCTTCATCCGCGACATCCCACAGAGCGAGGACGACATGGCCATCAGCGCCGCCATCATCGCCATGGGGCACAGCATGGGCCTGTCGGTACTGGCCGAGGGCGTGGAGACCGAGGGCCAGCTGGCGTTCCTGCGCGAGCGGGGCTGCGATTCCTACCAGGGTTACCTGTGCAGCCGCCCCGTGCCTGCCGACGAGTTCGTGGCGTTGCTGCGGGCACAGGCCGAGCCCGTCGCTACCGTGCAGGGCTGACAGGCTCAGACCTTCTTGCCCGGCGGCGCAGGGCGCCATTGCTCGCGCAACTCGGCACACACATCGCGCGGGGGCAGCGCCGGGGTCTGGACCACGACATCGACTTGTGCACCTGATTTGATAGCTGCAGGCGCATGTTCCACCTGCGCTACCACCACTTTTGACACCAAACTGGCCGGCCAATGTGTGGGCACGCCCAGGTGGCGCAGCACATGGCCGCCACCGGCCACCAGCAGCACCGTCTGGCCGGATCGCAGCGCCTCCTGGGCCGTCTGGGCCAGGCTGGCGTCGCGGGCGATCTGGATGCGGGCCATGGGCGCGATTTGCGACTCGGGCAGCAGGCCGCAATGGCCGTCCCGCATGGCCTGCTGTTGCTCGGCCAGCGCCGGGGCGGGCAGGTGCTGGTCGAGGGAGGCGTCGGCCATGGCGGCGCGCATGCGCGTGCGGGGCAGGTTGCCGCCCAGCACCGGCACCCCTGCGCCCACGGCAGCCATGACCACCGGGCCATAGGCCTTCCAGGGCCAGGCCGCGTCGTCCCATTGCAGGGCGGCCCGCACCTGGGCCTCGCTGGCATCGCGGGGCAAGCCCTGGGTGCTGCGCCCGCGCTCGGCCATTTCCATCACCAGGGCTGCCAGCTGGCCCCGGCTGGCGAGCCAGGCCACCGCCTCGCGCTGCAGGCGCTGGTGGTCCGGGGCGTCGTGCTGCTCGCCCAATAGCAGCACGTCGGCGGGCAGCCATTGCTGTAGGCGCTCCGGCCAGGCTGCGGCGGGCACCACCGCAGCAGCCTGTGTGGACGGGGACGGCATGGGCTTTAGGGCTGGGCCCGCGCAGCCGGCCAGGGTGGCCAGGCAGGCCACGGCCAGGACTGCGGATGCAGGGCGCCAGGAGATGGCACGGGTGGTGTGGAGGGTGGAATGGCGGATGAGGCGGCTCGGCGTGTGCATCCAGCCATGCTAGCGGGCGCGCACTTGACGCAGGTCAAGAACCACACAAAACCCCTTGCCTACACTGCGCCATGCGCTCGCGGCCCACCCTTTCCACCAAGCTCCTGGCCATGGGCGCCGGATTTTTGCTGGTGGCCCTGGCTTCCATCGGGCTCACCTTGTGGGTGACCTGGAAGCTCGAAGGCGGCGCGGCGGCCGTCAACGAGGCGGGCCGCCTGCGCATGAACATGCTGCGCATGGTGTTGGTGCTGCAGACCGAACCTCCTGAGGCCGTGCAGGAGCGCGCGCGCCAGTTCGACGCCAGCCTGGAGTTGCTGCGCACGGGCGATCCGTCGCGCCCGCTCTTTGTGCCCTGGAGCGACGAGACGCGCACGCGGTTCGACGGCATCCGCACCCGCTGGGCCGAGGCCCGCACCGGGTGGGTCAGCGCCTTGCCCCCCGACCGGGCCCGGAACCTGGCCGAGGCCGATGCCTTTGTGCTGCAGGTGGACGGCTTTGTGGACGCCATCGAAATCCAGATCGCAGGCTGGACCGCCGCGCTGCACCTGTTCCAGCTGTTCATGATGGCGCTGGCCATCGTGGCGGCCGTCACCTTCATGGCCGTGAGCTACCTGCTCGTCATCAACCCTGTGGCGCGCCTGCAGCAGGCCCAGGCCCGGCTGCGCCAGGGCGAGCTGGGCACGCGGCTGCCGGTGGACACCGACGATGAGTTCGGCCAGCTCTCGGCCGGCTTCAACCTGATGGCGCATGCGCTGCAGGCCTCGCACGACGAGCTGGAGCACAAGGTGCGCGAAAAGACCGCCAGCATCGCCGTGCAGAACCAGCGGCTGGCCGCCCTGTACGAGGTCAGTGCTCTGGCCAGCACCGCCAGCAGCTTGGAGCTGCTGGCCCAGGGGTTTGTGCAGCAGATCCGCCGCGTGGCGGGCGCCGATGCCGCCGCCGTGCGCTGGTCCAACGAGGCCAACGAGCGCTACGTGCTGCTGGCCGGCGATGGCCTGCCCGTGGCCATGGCCGAGGGCGAGCACTGCCTGCACACCGGCAGCTGCCTGTGCGGCCAGCCGCAGGCGCAGGCGCGCACCCGGGTCATCCCCATCACGCCATCCACCGAGGTCGCCTTGCCGCACTGCCGCGATGCAGGGTTTGAAACCATGGTCACCATCCCCGTCAAGATGCAGATGCGCATGCTGGGCGAGGTCAACCTGTTCTTCCGCTCGCCCGTCGAGATGACCGACGAGCTGCGCGATCTGCTCGAAGCCATGACCCGCCACCTGGCCAGCGCCATGGAGGGCCTGCGTGCCACCGCGCTGGAGCGCGAGGCTGCCGTGGCCGAGGAGCGCGGCCTGCTCGCGCGCGAGCTGCACGACTCCATCGCCCAGTCGCTGGCCTTCCTCAAGATCCAGACTCAGCTGCTGCGCGACGCAGTGGCGCGCGGCGACGAGGCCAAGCGCGACCGCAGCATCGGCGAGCTGGATGTGGGCGTGCGCGAGTGCTATTCGGATGTGCGCGAACTGCTGGTGCACTTTCGCACCCGCACCAGCGAGGAAGACATTGAATCGGCGCTGCGCGCCACCTTGTCCAAGTTCGAGCACCAGACCGGCATGGTTACCACGCTGGGCATGGTGGGCCATGGCCTGCCACTGGCGCAGGACGTGCAGATCCAGGTGCTGCACATGGTGCAGGAGGCGTTGTCGAACGTGCGCAAGCACTCGGGCGCCACGCGGGTCGATGTGCTCGTGCACCGCCACCCCCGCTGGCGCTTTGAGGTGCAGGACAACGGCACGGGTTTTGACGTGACCGCCGTGCCGCCCGATTCGCTGCACGTGGGCATGGGCATCATGCGCGAGCGGGCCCAGCGCATTGGCGCCGTAGTCCAGGTGGAGTCCACGCCAGGGCAGGGCACCCGGGTGTGCATCGAGCTGCCTTCGGTCGTGCCCGCCCAGACCGTGGCCGTTGCTTCGGAGGGGCCATTGGCTCAAGCTGCCCAGGCCGCCCAGGCCGACATTCCCCACACCGCCACCACTCCATGACGAACCAAGCTGCCTCCGCCACCGCATCTTCTCCCCTGGTCACGCTGCTGGTGGTGGACGATCACACGCTGTTCCGGCGCGGTTTGATCGCGCTGCTGGGCCAGTATGAGGGCCTGTCCGTGGTGGGCGAGGCGGGAGACGCCGCGCAGGCCCTGCGGCTTGCGCCCCAGCTGCGGCCGCAGGTCATCCTGCTCGACAACCACCTGCCCGGCGTGATGGGCGTGGATGCGATCCAGGGGCTGCGCGAGGTGTCGCCCACCTCGCGCGTTCTCATGCTCACCGTGAGCGAGGACGCGCAGGACCTGGCGACCGCGCTGCGTAACGGCGCGCAGGGCTACCTGCTCAAGACCATTGACGGCGAGCTGCTGGCCCAGGCCATTCACCGCGCCGCCCGGGGCGAGCCCGTGGTCAGCCCTGAGCTGATGGGCAAGCTCGTGGCGGCGTTCCAGTCGCAGGGCGCGCCCGAGGCGCCCCCCGCGCCGATGCCACCTGCCGACGCAGCGGCGGCCGCCCCCAACGGTTTCACCCCCCTGTCGCCGCGCGAGGAAGACGTGCTGCGCGAGATCGCCCGGGGTGCGAGCAACAAGGAGATCGCCCGCACGCTCGACATCGCCGAGACCACGGTGAAGATCCACGTGCAGCACATCCTGCGCAAGCTGGGCCTCAGCTCGCGCGTGCAGGCAGCGGTGTACGCGTCGGACCGGCAGCGCGCGGAATAGCGCGGGTTACTGCGCGCGGCGTGCAGGCGCTACTGCCGTGCAACACATACTCCATAGTTCTTTCGAACGATGCCCTGCCCCGGGTGACTAGTCCCTCTGCCGCGCCGCACACCCTCTAGCGAAGGATGTGCAAAAGGCGCTGCGCACGCGACCATTCCTCTCATGCAAAAAGAGAGGAATCGCGCAATGGCCAACGCAACTTTGCCCCCGGGCGACAGCCCGCAGCGCACCCGTCAGGCGTGGTCGGTGCTCATCGTCAGCACCTTCGCCTTCACCGTCTGCTTCATGGTCTGGATGATGTTCGGCGTCATCGGCATCCCTATCAAGAAGATGCTCAACCTGAACTCCACGCAGTTCGGGCTGCTCATGTCCATGCCCGTGCTCACCGGCTCGTTGGTGCGGGTGCCGCTGGGCATCTGGACGGACAAGTTCGGCGGCCGCATCGTGATGGCCGCCGTGATGGCCACCACCGTGCCTGCCATCTGGATGATGGGCTACGCCACCGAGTACTGGCACTTCCTCACCATCGGTCTGTTCGTGGGCTTGGCGGGGGGCTCGTTCTCGGTGGGCACGCCCTACGTGGCCCGTTGGTTCCCCAAGGAGCGCCAGGGCACTGCCATGGGCGTGTACGGCGCGGGCAACTCGGGCGCAGCCGTCAACAAGTTCGTGGCGCCCGTGATCCTGGTGGCCTTCGGCTGGACCATGGTGCCGCAGGTGTATGCGGCCATCATGCTCGGCACGCTGGTGCTGTTCTGGCTGTTCAGCTACAGCGACCCGGCCCACCTGGTGCCCAGCAACGTCAAGTTCACCGACCAGCTCAAGGCGCTGAAGGACCCCAAGGTGCTCAAGTACTGCCAGTACTACAGCATCGTGTTTGGTGGCTATGTGGCGCTGTCGCTGTGGATGGTGCAGTACTACGTGGGCGAATACGGCCTGGACATCCGCGTGGCCGCGCTGCTGGCCGCCTGCTTCTCGCTGCCCGGCGGAGTGCTGCGCGCCATTGGCGGCATTTTGAGTGACAAGTACGGCGCCCACAGCGTGACCTGGTGGGTGATGTGGGTGAGCTGGATCTGCCTGTTCCTGCTGAGCTACCCGCAGACCGACTTCACCATCCTCACGGTCAACGGCCCGCAGACCTTCCACATCGGCCTGAACGTGTACCTGTTCACTGGCCTCATGTTCCTGCTGGGCATTTGCTGGGCCTTCGGCAAGGCCAGTGTCTTCAAGTACATCAGCGACGACTACCCCCACAACATCGGCGCCATCAGCGGCATCGTGGGTCTGGCAGGCGGCATGGGCGGCTTCGTCCTGCCCATCCTGTTCGGTGCACTGATGGACCTGACCGGTATCCGCTCCAGCGCTTTCATGCTGATGTATGGCGTGGTGTGGGTCTCGCTCATCTGGATGTACTTCACCGAAGTGCGCAACACCCGTCTCATGGGTTCGCAAAGCGCCGCCGCACAGACGGCCGCCCGCTGATTTTTTCCAAGGACTCTCACCATGTCTGCCACCACCACCAGCGGGCGCCAGGGGCGTCTGCTCACCCTCTGGGCCCCGGAGGACAAATCGTTCTGGGAGCGCGAAGGCGAGGCCATCGCCAAGCTCAACCTCTGGATCTCGGTGCCCGCGTTGTTCCTGGCCTTTGCCATCTGGCAGGTCTGGAGCGTTGTGGCCGTGAGCCTGCCCGGCCTCGGCTTCAAGTACTCGACCAACCAGCTCTTCTGGCTGGCGGCGGCGCCCGCGCTCTCGGGTGCCACACTGCGCATCTTCTATTCGTTCATGGTGCCGCTGGTCGGTGGCCGCCGCTGGACGGCGATCTCCACCGCCTCGCTGCTGATTCCTGCGCTGGGCATCGGCTTTGCGGTGCAGGACAACACCACGGCTTATCCCACCATGCTCATCCTGGCGCTGCTGTGTGGCCTGGGCGGCGGCAACTTCAGTTCCAGCATGGCCAACATCAGCTTCTTTTTTCCGAAGGAGCGCAAGGGATCGGCGCTGGGTGTGAATGCGGGCCTGGGTAACCTGGGCGTGTCGGTGGTGCAGTTCCTGAGCCCTCTGGTCGTCACGGCCGGTATCTTTGGAGTTTTTGGGGGTGATGCCCAGACCATCGTCAAGAACGGCCAGACTGCACAGGTCTGGACGCAGAACGCCGCTTTCATCTGGGTGCCATGGATTGCGCTGACCGCGCTGGCGGCCTGGTTTGGGATGAACGATATTGCCGACGCGCGCGCTTCGTTCGCTGCGCAGGCCGCCATTTTCAAGCGCAAGCACAACTGGCTGATGTGCGTGCTGTACCTTGGCACCTTCGGCTCGTTCATCGGCTATGCCGCAGGCTTTCCTCTGCTCATCAAGAGCCAGTTTCCCAGCATCAACCCCCTGGCCTACGCCTGGCTGGGACCGCTGGTGGGTGCGGTGGTGCGGCCCTTTGGGGGCTGGCTGGCCGACAAGCTCGGCGGTGCCCGCGTCACGCTGTGGAACTTCATCGTCATGGCCATCGCCGTGGTCGGTGTGACGGTGTTCCTGCCATCAGGCGGTAACGAGGGCCAGTTCGCCGGCTTCTTCGTGTGCTTCCTGGTGCTGTTTCTCACCACCGGCATCGGCAACGGCTCCACCTTCCGCATGATCCCCGTGATCTTCCTGACCGAAGCCATGCGCGGTGTGGACCCCCGCAACGCGGCGGCTGTGGCCCAGGCCAACAAGGAAGGCAACACCCTGGGTGCTGCCACGCTGGGTTTCACCGCCGCCATGGCGGCCTACGGCGGGTTCTTCATTCCCAAGAGCTACGGCAGCTCTATCGCGCTGACCGGCAGCCCCCACGCCGCGCTGTGGACGTTCTTCGCCTTCTACCTCGTATGCATCGTGATCACCTGGTGGCACTACGCGCGCAAGAACGCCGCCATGCCTTGCTGAAGACCCCCTGAACAGAACAGAACAAGGAGCCCCCGATGAGCCATTTCCTCGATCGCCTTTCGTACTTCTCGCAGCCCCGCGAGACCTTTGCCCAGGGCCATGGCCAGACCAACGGTGAAGACCGCACCTGGGAAGACGCCTACCGCGACCGCTGGGCGCACGACAAGATCGTGCGCAGCACCCACGGCGTGAACTGCACCGGCAGCTGCAGCTGGAAGATCTACGTCAAGGGCGGCATCGTCACCTGGGAAACCCAGCAGACCGACTACCCCCGCACCCGCCCCGACCTGCCCAACCACGAGCCCCGTGGCTGCGCGCGCGGCGCCAGCTACAGCTGGTACCTGTACAGCGCCAACCGCGTGAAGTACCCCATGGTGCGTGGCCGCCTGCTCAAGCACTGGCGCGCCGCCATCGCGCTGGCCAAGAGCCCGGTCGATGCCTGGGCCAGCATCGTCGAGAACGATGCCTCGCGCAGCGAATGGCAAAAGCAGCGCGGCCTGGGCGGCTTTGTGCGCAGCACCTGGGACGAAGTGAACCAGATGATCGCTGCGGCCAACGTCTACACCATCAAGAAGCACGGCCCCGACCGCATCATCGGCTTCTCGCCGATTCCGGCCATGTCGATGATTTCGTACGCAGCCGGTTCGCGCTACCTGAGCCTGATTGGCGGCGTGTGCATGAGCTTCTACGACTGGTACTGCGACCTGCCCCCCAGCAGCCCGCAAACCTGGGGCGAGCAGACCGACGTGCCCGAATCGGCCGACTGGTACAACAGCTCGTACATCATTGCCTGGGGCTCCAACGTGCCCCAGACACGCACGCCGGATGCGCACTTCCTGACCGAGGTGCGCTACAAGGGCACCAAGGTCGTGTCCATCACGCCCGACTATTCCGAAGTGGCCAAGCTGGGCGACTTGTGGATGCACCCCAAGCAGGGCACCGACGCTGCCGTGGCCATGGCCATGGGCCATGTGATCCTGAAAGAGTTCTACTTCAAGGACGGCGGCAAGGGCCGCAGCGCGTACTTTGATGACTACGCACGCCGCTACACCGACCTGCCGCTGTTGGTGGTGCTCAAGGAAAAGACGCTGCCCGATGGCCGCACGGTGATGGTGCCCGACCGCTATGTGCGCGCCAGCGACTTCCCTGGCCAGCTCGACCAGTCCAACAACCCTGACTGGAAGACCGTGGGCTATGACGAGCTGGGCCAGGTCACGCTGCCCAACGGCTCCATCGGCTTCCGCTGGGGGGCCGACGGTCGCACCGACCAGGGCCTGTGGAATCTGGAGAACAAGGACGCTCGTACCGCCAATACCGTCAAGCTCAAGCTGTCGGTGATCGAGGATGGCGCGCAGGCCCATGACGTGGCCGATGTCGCCTTCCCGTATTTCGGTGGCGTACATGCGCCGAATTTCACGGCCAATGAACAGGGCAGTGACGTGATGGTGCGCCGCGTGCCGGTGTCCCATCTGGAGCTGTCCGGCCACGAGGCCCAAGGCCGTGTGATGGTGGCCACGGTGTTCGACCTGCTGGCCGCCAACTACGGCATTGACCGGGGCCTGCCCGGCGAAGAACAAGGCGTCACGTACGACAGCGACCGCCCCTACACCCCCGCATGGCAAGAAAAGATCACCGGCGTGCCACGCGACCAGGTCATCACCGTGGCCCGCCAGTTTGCCGACAACGCGCACAAGACCCACGGCAAGTCCATGGTGATCATCGGCGCAGCCATGAACCACTGGTACCACAGTGACATGAACTACCGGGGCATCATCAACATGCTGATGCTGTGCGGCTGCATTGGCCAAAGCGGCGGCGGCTGGGCGCACTATGTGGGTCAGGAAAAGCTGCGGCCCCAAACCGGCTGGACCGCGCTGGCCTTTGCGCTGGACTGGATCCGCCCACCCCGCCAGATGAACAGCACGAGCTTCTTCTACGCCCACACCGACCAGTGGCGCTACGAAAAGCTGGGCATGGAAGAAATCCTCTCGCCCCTGGCCGACAAGAAGGCCTACCACGGTGCTCAGATCGACTACAACGTGCGCGCCGAGCGAATGGGCTGGCTGCCTTCGGCGCCCCAGCTCAAGACCAGCCCGCTGCAGGTGGCCAAGGACGCCGCTGCGAAGGGCATGGACGCCAAGGACTACGTGGTGCAGTCGCTCAAGAACGGCAACCTGCAAATGAGCTGCGAGGACCCGGACCACCCCTCCAACTGGCCGCGCAACATGTTCGTGTGGCGCTCCAACATCCTGGGCTCGTCGGGCAAGGGGCATGAGTACTTCCTCAAGCACTTGCTGGGCACCACCCACGGCGTGCAGGGCAAGGACCTGGGCCAGGACGAAGCCAAGCCCGAGGAAGTGCAGTGGCACGCCAAGGCCCCGGAAGGCAAGCTGGACCTGCTGGTCACGCTGGACTTCCGCATGAGCACGACCTGTTTGTATTCGGACATCGTGTTGCCCACGGCCACCTGGTATGAGAAGAATGACCTCAACACCAGCGACATGCACCCCTTCATCCACCCGCTGTCCACCGCCGTGGACCCTGCCTGGCAGGCCAAGAGCGACTGGGAGATCTACAAGGGCTTCGCCAAGGCCGTGAGCGAGGTCAGCGTGGGCCACCTGGGCGTGGAGAAGGACGTGGTGCTCACGCCCATCATGCACGACACGGCGGGCGAAATGGCCCAGCCTTACGGCGTGCGCGACTGGAAGCACGGCGACTGCGACCTCATCCCCGGCAAGACCGCACCGCAGGTCACGGTGGTCGAGCGTGACTACCCCAACCTGTACAAGCGCTTCACGGCCCTGGGTCCGCTGATGGACAAGGTGGGCAACGGCGGCAAGGGCATTGGCTGGAACACGCAGACTGAAGTGGGCCAGCTGGGCGATTTGAACGGCCGGGTGAAGGAAGAGGGCGTGACGCAAGGCATGCCCCGCATCGTGAGCGACATCGACGCCACCGAGGTGGTGATGATGCTCGCGCCTGAAACCAACGGCCACGTGGCCTGCAAGGCCTGGGAGGCCCTGGGCAAGCAGACCGGCCGCGACCACGTGCACCTGGCACTGCACCGCGAGGACGAGAAGATCCGCTTCCGCGACATCCAGGCGCAGCCGCGCAAGATCATCAGCTCGCCCACATGGTCGGGCCTGGAGAGCGAAAAGGTCAGCTACAACGCGGGCTACACCAACGTGCACGAGCTGATCCCATGGCGCACCCTCACGGGCCGCCAGCAGTTCTACCAGGACCACCCCTGGATGCGCGACTTCGGCGAAGGCTTTGTGAGCTACCGCCCCCCCGTGCACCTGAAGACGCTGGAAGAAGTCGAAGGCAAGAAGCCCAACGGCCACCGCGAGATTGCGCTGAACTTCATCACGCCGCACCAGAAGTGGGGCATCCACAGCACGTACAGCGACAACCTGATGATGCTCACGCTGAACCGGGGTGGCTCGGTGGTGTGGCTGAGCGAGGACGACGCCAAGAGCGCCGGCATCGTGGACAACGACTGGGTCGAGCTGTTCAACGCCAACGGTGCCATTGCGGCCCGCGCGGTGGTGAGCCAGCGTGTGAACCCCGGCATGGTGATGATGTACCACTCGCAAGAGAAGATCATCAACACCCCCGGTTCCGAGATCACCGGCACGCGCGGTGGCATCCACAACTCGGTCACGCGCATCGTGCTCAAGCCCACCCACATGATCGGTGGCTACGCGCAGTACAGCTACGGCTTCAACTACTACGGAACCATCGGCACCAACCGCGACGAGTTCGTGCTGGTGCGCAAGATGGACCGCATCGACTGGATGGATGGCGAAGCCGCTGCATCCGACCACGCCTGAAGCCGAAGACAAGGAGAAACACGATGAAAATTCGCGCACAAATCGGCATGGTGCTCAACCTGGACAAGTGCATCGGCTGCCACACCTGCTCGGTCACCTGCAAGAACGTCTGGACCAGCCGCCCCGGCGTGGAATACGCCTGGTTCAACAACGTTGAAACCAAGCCCGGCATCGGCTACCCCAAGGAATGGGAAAACCAGGACCGCTGGAACGGTGGCTGGGTGCGCAACCCCGATGGCTCCATCGCCCCCCGCCAGGGCGGCAAGTGGAAGCTGCTCATGCGCATCTTCGCCAACCCCAACCTGCCGCAGATCGACGACTACTACGAGCCCTTCACGTTCGACTACGACCATCTGCAGGCTGCGCCTGAAAGCAAGGCCGCACCCACGGCCCGGCCGCGCAGCCTGATCACCGGCAAGCGCATGGAGAAGATCGAGTGGGGCCCGAACTGGGAGGAAATCCTGGGCGGCGAGTTCAGCAAGCGCAGCCAGGACAAGAACTTCGACGATGTGCAAAAGGACATCTACGGCCAGTTCGAAAACACCTTCATGATGTATCTGCCGCGCCTGTGCGAGCACTGCCTGAACCCGGCGTGCGTGGCATCGTGCCCCTCGGGCTCGATCTACAAGCGCGAGGAAGACGGCATTGTGCTGATCGACCAGGACAAGTGCCGTGGCTGGCGCATGTGCGTGAGCGGTTGCCCCTACAAGAAGATTTACTACAACTGGCAGTCGGGCAAGGCCGAGAAGTGCATCTTCTGCTACCCCCGCATCGAGGCGGGCCAGCCCACGGTGTGCTCCGAAACCTGCGTGGGCCGCATCCGTTACCTTGGCGTGCTGCTGTACGACGCGGACCGCATCCAGGAAGCCGCCAGCGTGGAGCGCGACCGCGACCTGTACCAGGCCCAGCTCGACATCTTCCTGGACCCGAACGATCCGGACGTCATCAAGCAGGCGCGCATCGACGGTATCCCCGACAGCTGGATGGAAGCCGCCCGCAACAGCCCCGTCTACAAGATGGCCGTAGACTGGAAGGTGGCCCTGCCGCTGCACCCCGAGTACCGCACGCTGCCCATGGTCTGGTATGTGCCGCCGCTCTCGCCCATCACGGCCGCCGCCAACGCGGGCCATGTGGGCGTGAATGGCGAGATCCCCGACGTGTCCCAGCTGCGCATCCCCGTGCAGTACCTGGCCAACCTGCTCACCGCCGGCGACACCGGCCCGGTGGTGCGGGCGCTGGAGCGCATGCTGGCCATGCGCACCTACCAGCGCGACAAGCATGTGGAGCAGCGCCAGAACCTGGCGGTGCTCAAGCAGGCGGGCCTGTCGATGGCCGAGGTCGAGGAGATGTACCAGGTGATGGCCATTGCCAATTACGAAGACCGCTTCGTGATCCCGTCGGCCCACCGCGAATACGCCGAGAACGCGTTCGACATCCGCGGCGGCTGCGGCTTCTCGTTTGGCAACGGCTGCTCGGATGGCGCGACGGAAGTCAGCATGTTCGGGGGCAAGAAGCCCCGCACCATCCCGATCAAGGCCACGGTCTGATCGCACACAGGAAGGAATCACCATGTTCAAGAAGAACCCGACCTCTGTGCGCCTGACCCTGCGTGCCCTGGGCTACCTGCTGAGCTATCCCGACGCGCAGCTGCGCAGTGTGATGCCGCAGCTCATCGATGCGCTGCAGGCCGAGCAGGCCCTCAGCGCTGAGCGCATGGACGAGCTGAAGGCCGTGTGCCAGCACCTCGCGGCGCTGGACCCGCTGGAAGCCGAGGCCCGCTACGTGGACAACTTTGACCGGGGCCGCCAGACCTCGCTGCACCTGTTCGAGCATGTGCACGGCGACTCGCGCGACCGGGGCCCGGCGCTTATCGACCTGCTGCAGACCTACGAAAAGGCCGGTCTGCAGTTTGAGGCCGACGAGCTGCCCGACCACCTGCCCGTGGTGCTGGAGTTCGCCTCCACCCAGCCGCCCGCCGTGGCCAAGGAGTTCCTGGGCGAAATGGCCCACATCCTCAATGCCTTGTTTAGCGCCTTGGTGGCACGCAATAGCCCCTACGCCAGCGTGATCGCTGCGGTGCTCGAAGTCTCGGGCCAGCGCGTGCAGTCGGTGGCTCTCACGCCCGAGCCGCCCATGGACGAGGTCTGGGCCGAGCCCGAAGCGTTTGGCGGTTGCAGCACCCAGGGCCAGTCCAAGCCTGACCAGCCGCAACCCTTGCATTTTGTCCGTACCCCCCGCGCCGAGCGGGCCCCCGAAGGAGTCTCAGCATGACTACCCACTGGCTCGATACCCTGTTGTTTGGCATCTATCCCTACATCTGCCTGGCCGTGTTTTTCATCGGCAGCTGGGCGCGGTTTGACCGTGACCAGTACACGTGGAAAAGCGACTCGTCGCAGCTGCTGCGCACCGGCAGCCTGCGCTGGGGCAGCAACCTGTTCCACGTGGGCGTGCTGTTCCTGTTCTTCGGGCACACCTTTGGCATGCTGACGCCGCACTTTGTGTATGAACATTTCATCAGCGCGGGCAACAAGCAGCTGATGGCCATGGTGACAGGGGGCATTGCGGGCCTGCTGGCCTTCGTGGGCATCTCCATCCTGCTGCACCGCCGCCTGTCGGACGCGCGTATCCGCGCCACGTCCAAGACCAGCGACATCGTGCTGCTGATCCTGCTCTGGCTGCAGCTGGCACTGGGCCTGGCCACCATTCCGCTGTCGGCGCAGCACCTGGATGGCTCCATGATGATGAAGCTGGCCGAGTGGGGCCAGCGCGTGGTCACCTTCCGCAGCGGCGGTGTGGAGCTGCTGGCCGAGGCCGGCTGGATCTTCAAGGCCCACATGTTTCTGGGCATGAGCATCTTCCTCATCTTCCCGTTCACCCGCCTGGTGCATGTGTGGAGCGGCTTTGGCACGCTGGCCTATGTGCTGCGCCCTTACCAGGTGGTGCGTGCGCGCCGCCTGAACCTGCCCGCTGGCCACCTGCAGTCGCAAGACCGCCGCGCCTGAAACCCACCGACCATCCAGGAGCACACCATGAGCGGATGTGGAACCGGGAGCTGCGGATGCGGCTCCACCGACAGCAGCGTGGCAGCAGCCCCTGCCAGTACGCTGACCCCCACGCAGACTGCGGCCTACGAGGCCCTGTTGGCCACGATGGCCGATGCACCCGTGCAGGCGATGCCCGTGCCCGCAGCAAGTGGGCCAGTGGCCGTGGCTGACATCGCACGCATCAACGGCGTGGCCCTCAACGCCCCGCACGAGTTGCTGGACGAAGAGGCCCTGCGCCAACGTGCCTGCACCGAGCTGCTGCGCCAGGCGGCCCAGCAGGCGGGGTTGCTGTCGGCCGACGATGTGCCGGGCGCCCTGGGCGCTATCAGCACCGAGGCTTCCAACGCCATCGAGCAGTTGCTGGACCGTGAGCTGCCCGTCCCTGATCCGTCAGAGGAAGCTTGCCGCCGCTACCACGAGGCGCACCCTGCAGCGCACGCCCAGGGCGAGCGCGCACAACTGCGCCACGTGCTCTTTGCCGTGACGCCGGGCGTGGACGTGAAGCAGCTGCGCCTGCGGGCAGAGGCCATGCTGATCGACTTGCGCTGCGCAGACGATGGCGGTGCCAAGTTTGCCGAGGCCGCCGCCCAGTGGTCCAACTGCCCCAGCGGCCAGCAAGGCGGTGACCTGGGCTGGCTCACCCGCGCCGACTGCGCGCCAGAGTTCGCCCGCGAAGTGTTTGGCAGTGCCGAGATCGGTGTGCTGGCCCGCCTGGTGCACAGCCGCTTTGGCCTGCATGTGGTGGAAGTGGTAGCGCGTGAAGCGGGGCAACAGCCCGCGTTCGAGGACGTGCGCCAGGCCATCGCGCTCACCCTGCGCCAGCAGGCCTGGGTGAACGCGCTGCGCCAGTATCTGCAACTGCTGGCAGGTGCTGCGGTGGTTGAAGGGGTGGCGCTGGACGCGGCCGAATCGCCGCTGGTGCAGTAATCGCGCCGCACACCCAGTGAGCCCTATTGCTTCATCCCCTCATCGCCTCATTGCCCGCCCATGCCCGACGAGTTGCTGGACCGTTTGCGCCGCTTTCATGACGACGCCTTTCCCCAGTACCGCCAGCAGTTCCAGGCGCTGGTGGACGAGGGGCAGCATCCCACCACGCTGTTCATCGGGTGCTCCGACTCCCGGCTGGTGCCGTACCTGCTGACCGGCGCGGGGCCGGGCGAGCTGTTTCTGGTGCGCAATGTGGGGGCCTTCATCCCGCCCTACGACGGATCGCACGGCCACCATGGCACCACGGCGGCCATCGAATTTGCAGTGCTCAACCTGAAGGTGCGCCGCATCGTGGTGTGCGGCCACAGTCACTGTGGGGCTATCAAGGCGATGTATGGTGAGGTCTCGCCCGAGGCCCCCAACCTCAACCGCTGGCTGGACCTGGGGCGGGAAGCCCTGCTGCCCATGCAGCCGGGCCCCGAGGTGTTGCGCCGCACCGAGCAGCGCGCGGTGGTGCTGCAGCTGGAGCGCCTGATGGAGTACCCCATGGTGCGCAGCCGGGTGCAGTCGGGCCAGATCAGCCTGCACGGATGGCATTACGTGATCGAGGATGGCGAGGTGCATGTTTTTGATGTGCAGACCGGCGGGTTCGTGCCCGCCTCGCAGTCGGACCACAGCGGTACCGGCCCCTACCAGCCCTATGTGGAGCATGACGGCCAAGTGCTGGTGGACGAGTGATCGGTCCCTGCTTGCCAGGAGCCGGCATTCGGAGTGGAATGAGCGCTCCTTGACCGAACGCAACCCCGTTTCAGCCCGCAACCCAAATCATCGGCCCCCATGAAACGCGAACCCCAGCCCCCTCTCCACCCCACCGCTTCCCTGCAGCCCATCAGCCTGGATGTGCTGAGCGAGAAATACCTCAAACCCGGCGAAACCACGCCCGACGAGCTGTACCAGCGCGTGGCGCGGGCCCTGGCTTCGGTCGAAAAGCCGGAGCTGCGCGCAAAGTACGAGTCCTTATTCCTCGCCAACCTGAAGGCGGGCGCCATCGGCGCGGGCCGCATCATGAGCGCGGCGGGTACCGACATCCAGGCCACCCTCATCAACTGCTTTGTGCAGCCCGTGGGTGACTGCATCCAGGGCGTGGACGACGAGGGCTTTCCGGGCATCTACGAAGCGCTGCGCGAGGCGGCCGAGACCATGCGCCGTGGCGGTGGCGTGGGCTACGACTTCTCGCGCATCCGCCCCAAGGGCGCACAGGTGAAGGCCACGGCCTCCATGGCGTCGGGGCCGTGCAGCTACATGAACGTGTTCGACCAGTCCTGCTCCACCGTGGAGAGCGCGGGCGCTCGCCGGGGCGCGCAGATGGGCGTGCTGCGCATCGACCACCCGGATGTGCACGAGTTCATCACCGCCAAGCGCACACCGGGCCGCTGGAACAACTTCAACGTATCGGTCGGCGTGTCGGACGCGTTCATCCAGGCCGTGCAGAACAACGCACCGTGGGAGCTGGTGCACAAGGCCCGCCCCGGCGCCGCCCTGCTGGCCCAGGGCGCCCACCAGCGCGCCGATGGCCTGTGGGTCTATGCCACCGTGCAGGCGCGCGAGCTGTGGGACACGATCATGAAGTCGGCCTACGACTTTGCCGAGCCGGGCATCCTGTTCCTGGGCCGCATCAACGAAGACAACAACCTGCATTACTGCGAAGACATTGCTGCGACCAACCCGTGCGGCGAACAGCCGCTGCCGTCGTACGGCTGCTGTGACCTGGGCCCCATCATCCTCACCCGCTTTGTGCGTTACCCCTTTGGTTTTGGGGGCGTGGCCGCGTTTGATTTTGACGCCTTCACCCAGGCCGTGGCGCTGCAGGTGCGGGCACTCGACAACGTGCTGGATGTGACCTACTGGCCGCTGCCGCAGCAGCGCGACGAGGCCATGGCCAAACGCCGCATTGGCGTGGGCTTTACCGGCATGGGCAACACGCTGGCCATGCTGTGCCTGCGCTACGACCTGCCCGAGGGCCGCACCATGGCCGCGCGCATTGCCGAGTGCATGCGCGATGCTGCCTACGCTGCGTCGGTGGACCTGGCGCGCGAGAAGGGCGTGTTCCCCAAGTTCGACGCCACCGGCTATCTGGCAGAGGGCACCTTCGCCAGCCGCTTGCCAGAGTCGCTGCAGTCGGCTATCCGCGCGCACGGCATCCGCAACAGCCACCTGCTGTCGATTGCCCCCACGGGCACGGTGAGCCTGGCCTTTGCCGACAACGCCTCCAACGGCATCGAGCCACCGTTCTCTTGGATGTACAAGCGCAAGAAGCGCGAGTCGGACGGCAGCACCACCGAATACGCGGTGGAAGACCACGCCTGGCGCCTGTACCGCGAGCTGGGCGGCGATGTGAACGCGCTGCCCGACTACTTTGTCTCGGCCCTGGCCATGTCCGCGCAGGACCACATCGCCATGATGGAGACCGTGCAGCCCTTTGTGGACACGGCCATCTCCAAGACCGTGAACATCCCGGCCGACTACCCGTACGAGGACTTCAAGGACCTGTACCTGCAGGCCTGGCGTGCGCGGCTCAAGGGCTTGGCCACCTACCGGCCCAACAGCATCCTGGGCTCGGTGCTCGAAACGCATGCAGAACCTGCACCAGCGCCTGCCGCCGTGGCAGCGCCTGCGCCCGCCGCGCCGCCCGTGGACCCGATGCGCACCGTGATCGAGAGCCGCCCGCAAGGCGGTCTCTCGGCTGTGGCCGAAAAGCTCGAATACTGGACGCAGGAAGGCCACAAGACGCTGTACCTCATCGTGTCCTTTCTGCCCGTACCCACGGGTGTGGGCAACCGCACCGTGGACCGTGCCATCGAGTTCTTCATGCCCGTGGGCCAGAGCGGCGAGTCGCAGCAGTGGATCACCTCCAGCATGCGGCTGCTGTCGCTGGCCGCGCGCGGCGGCTTTTTGGAGCGTGCGCTGTCGGACATGCGCAAGGTCGCCTGGGACCGGGGCCCCGTGCGCCTGGGCACCCACCGCAAGGACGACGGCACGCTGGTGCCCATGTGGCACGACTCCGAGGTGGCGGCCATGGCCTACGCCATCCAGAACATCCTGGCGCGCCGCGTGGCCGACCCGGTGCAGCAGCAACTGCCGCTGGACGAGCCCACGCCACCGCCTGTGGCCGTGCCCCAGGCCATGGCGGGCAAGAAGTGCAGCGAGTGCGGTGCCCATGCGGTCATCCGCAAGGACGGCTGCGACTACTGCACGCAATGTGGGCACCTGGGGAGCTGCGGATGAGCCGTGGCAGCCTACACGGCCTGTCCCGGTGTGCCTTGTTGTTGACGCGGTAAGCATTCCGAGGATTTCCCCATGTCTGTGATTCCCTGGCCGTTGAACCCTTCGTCCCGTGCGCAGCCGGCTGCGGCGCGGGCCAGTGCGCCGGACGATGTGGCCGGGCTGGCGGCAGCGCTGATCCAGTCGCGCCAGACCATCCTGCCCAAGCGCCTGGGCGGCCCTGGCCCCAGCGCGTCCGAGCTGGCGCAGATCCTCCAGGCCGCAGCCCATGCGCCAGACCATGGACAGCTGTTGCCCTGGCGCTTCATCCTCGTGCCGCAGACCGCACGTGCGCCATTGGCCGATGTGTTTGCGCAAGCCCTGCTGGAGCGCGACCCTGCTGCGACCGCCGAGCAGGCCGCGCAGGCAAGCGAGAAGGCGTACCGCTCTCCGGTATTGCTGCTGGCCGTGGTGGATGCGGAGCGGGGCGACGCCGAAATCGATCTGGCCGAGCGCACCGTCTCTGCGGGCTGTGCCGTGCAGAACATGCTGCTGATGGCGACGGCGCAGGGCTACGGCTCCGCGCTGACCAGCGGCAAGGCGCTGAAGGCGCCCAGCCTGCGGGCCTTGTTCCAGCTGGCTGCCTCCGAGCAGGCCCTGTGCTTCATCAGCATTGGCACCGTGCTGTCGCGCAAGGCGGTGCGTGCACGCCCGGCGGCCGGTGCCTATGTGAGCACGCTGGATGCCGAGCGGGGCGTGGTGCCCGGTTTTTGAGGTGCGCTCGTGGCCCCCAACCTTTCATTGATTGCGAGACCTTTGCATGGATATTTCCAGTTTTGACGACCTGCTGCAGGCTGCACGCATGCAGCCCGAGCCACAGCGCCTGCTGTTCGTCTTCGCGGCGGTGGAACTGCCCGATGACGCCACCCCGGCGCAGCGTGCGCGCTTTGAGGCCGGGCAGGGCGGTGCCCTGGTGCCGCTGATGTGCGTGGACAAGACGCCACAGGAGCTGGCATCGTTTGACGCGCTGGTGGCCGAGGCCCGCCAGTTCACCGCCCCAGGCCACGACTGGGCCATCGTGTTTGCGGCGGCGATGTCCGGCACGCTGAACAAGCCTCCCACCAGTGCCGACGCTGAGGCGCTCTTGCAGCGCATGGTGGATGCCATCAAGGGTGGTGCGCATGGGGCGTTCATTCCGTTCGACCGCCAGGGCCACCCTGTGCGGTTTGGCTGAATCGGGCCATGGCACGGGCTTCCGCACCTGCGTCCGCACCCGCATCTGCTGCTGTGCCACGGCATCTGCCCGGCTTCAGCGCGCCTGCCGTGGGTTTTGAGCAGCCGTTTGCCATGCTGGAGGCCTGCCACGAGCGCGTGCAGCGCACGCTGGGGTTGCTGGGCCGCTTGCGGGAGCATGTGCGGCAGCAGGGCGTGGACCACGACGCACGCCAGGCCGCGCGCGATGTGCTCCGCTACTTCGATATCGCGGCGCCGCTGCACCACCAGGACGAAGAGCTGCATGTGTTCCCCCTGTTGTTGGCCCAGGCCACGCCCGAGGTCCAGGCGCTGGTCACCCGCCTTCAGCAGGACCACGTGGCCATGACCGCCGACTGGGCGGCGGCCCGCGCCGGGCTGCAAGCCTTGCTGGACGAAAACGCGACCGGCTTCACGCCCCAGGACGAGGCCGCGCTGGACCGTTTTGCCATGCGGTATGACGCCCACATCGCCGCCGAAGAAGGCATGGCCTACCCCGCCGCTGCCGCTTTGCTGCCGCCTGCCGCCCTGGAGGTGATGGGGCGTGAGATGGCAGCGCGGCGGGGTGCTGCCTGATTGCTATTAAAAATATAGCTGCTTGGGCATATTCGACTAGCGCATCAGGCCGCTGGGGCTGAAATTTTGCTGTTTGCCACCCGTCAGGGCGCCTGAGCACCCGGTGCAAGGTGGCCGTTGCCCGGTGGCGATGCCTGCCGTTCCGTCTGGGCAGCGCCTGCACGGCGGCCAGGGCGGTAGGTCGCGCGATACTGCGGGGTTGGGCGCGCCTCCCGCCGCGTCCGTCTGTCCGCCTGCCTGCCTGTCGTTCTCCGTATGCGCCCCCTTTTCATTGTTCGCACCGTGGCCACCCTGGCCCTGGCGTCGGCCGCTGCTGCTGCCTGTGTGGCCTTGCAGACCCCGCTGCCCTGGATGATCGGCCCGCTGCTGGCCACCTCGGTCGTGTCGATGGCCGGCGGCCCCACCGAAAGCTGGGGCCCGCTGCGCAATGCCGGGCAATGGACCATTGGCGCCGCCCTGGGCCTGTATTTCACGCCCCAGGTGGTGGCGTTGATTGGTGGGCTGTGGTGGGCCATCGTGCTGGGCATTGTGTGGGCGCTGTTCCTGGGCTGGCTGTTTGGCGCGTGGCTCTACCGCGTGCATGCGCCCCGCATGCACGGCGTTCCTGCACCGATGCTGCGCGCCACCAGCTACTTTGCCGGCGCGATTGGTGCGGCGTCCGAGATGACCTTGTTGTCCGAGCGCGAAAACGCGCGCACCGACCTGGTGGCCGCCAGCCACAGCCTGCGGCTGCTCATCGTCACGGTGACCATTCCGTTTGCGCTGCAGTTCAGCGGCCTGCACGGCCTCGATATCCTGCCGCCCACGCTGCGGGTGGTGAACTGGCCGGGGCTGGCGCTGATGGCGCTGCTGACCGGGGCCGGGGCGCTGCTGATGGACCGGCTGGGCCGCGCCAACCCGTGGTTCATGGGGGCGATGCTCGTGTCCATGGGCTTGACCATGGCTGGTCAGAGCCTGTCGGCCGTGCCCCAGGGCATGGTCAACGCCGCGCAGCTCGTGATCGGGGTGAGCCTGGGTGTGCGGTTTCGCGCGGAGTTCTTGCACACTGCGCCGCGTTGGCTGGCGTCGGTGGCGCTGGGCACTGTGGGGCTGATGGGCGTGTGCGCCCTGTTCGCCGGTGCCCTGGCCTGGGCCACGGGGCTGCCCTGGGTCACCTTGCTGCTGGGCACCTCGCCCGGCGGCATCACAGAAATGGCCATCACGGCCAAGGTGCTGCAACTGGGCGTACCGGTGGTTACGGCGTTCCAGGTGTGCCGGCTGATTGCGGTGCTGATGCTGGTGGACCCGCTGTACCGGCGAATCTATCCGCCCAGCGCGCCCGAAGGCGCGGCGGGCTGACCTAAGGCACGGGCCTTGGTCGTGGCGTCAGTGCACCACCACCGGGTGTTGTGCCAGGCCCGCGTAGCGGTCCAGCGCGTCTTCCACTTCTTCCTGGGTCGGGGTTTCGCGCTGCCAGGCCAGGATCTGTTCCTGAAACATCTCGGCCCAGGAGCCGTCCAGGTACACCTCCTTGCCGGAGCGCTTGTCCACGATCTCGAAGCCGTGGCGTGCAAGCTGGGGAACGGCGGGGGCAGTGTCGTTGAGCACCTGGGTGCTCTTTTTCTCCACGGCGTCGGGCAGCATATGGACCACCACGAAGGATTCTGAGTCGTAGAGCATGTGCATCGTGTTCCCCTTGTCGATATAAACGTCAGATGACAGCGGGTGCGCAGAGTTCAAGGGCTTAGAACCTGTTCAAAGTCTTTTTGGAGATTGCATTGAAGTGCAATCGGGATGAGTGGATGCTTCGGATGCGCCGCATGGGCTCGTGCCCATGCAAGCAGCCGGGGCGTCCAATCGCCCGATTTCACTCCAACCCTTCGGGCAAGTGCCTTGCCGGGCGGTCCGCGGCGTTGCGGCGCTTGTGGATAGCAGGGCTATCCACTGCGCCCCGCGCCTTGCATCCCATCCCGGCAAGGGATTTGTGCAACTCCAAAAAGACTTTGAACAGGTTCTTGGGTAAACCACGGCTTTTGTCCCCTGCTGCGTTGCAGTATTTCATGAAAAACGGAGCACGCCGGGTTCGTGGGGCTTTTTTGCCCGGATGGCGCTTGGGCGCAACACTCCGTGCAGCGCAAACGATCGCAGGCAATGCTCAGGGCGGGCCGCTGGTACGCAGCAGCAGGTCGGCGAAATCGCCGTTGGCCTGGGTGAGCTTGATGCGCACGGGCAGGTAGCCCAGCCCCGGGGCCACCCAGAGTTCGGCCTTCTGGTCGTAGTCCTTGCGGGGCAGGCGCAGCAGCTTGAGGGCGGGCGTGGATCCTGCGGGCAGATCCAGGGTTTCGGGGCCTTCCACGGTGAAGGTCCAGCGGTCGGCGCTGCGGGCGCTCACCGTGGTCAACGTGATCTGGGTGCCGGGCACAAATCGGCCCGGGTCTGCGGCCAGCATCGCGCCCAGCTGGATGAACAGGCTCAGGCGGTCTTGCACGCCCGGCCCTGCCGCCGCGTCGGGCGCGTTGGCGCTGAAGGTGACGCGGCCGTTGGCGTAGTCAAAATGCGCGGCCTGCTCGCTGCGGGATTTGTCGGAGAACTTCTCGGGCAGCAGTCCTTGCTCCGTGACCGTGCCGACGCTGCGCTGCGTGCGGGTGCCCACCAGAAAGGCGCTGATCTCCTGGCGCGCCTCGTAGCGGTTGCCGTCGTGCTGCCACAGCAGCTCGGCCCGGGCACTGTAGGCGAATTTTTTGGCCTGGCCGTTCACATCAAACGCGAGCCGCGTGGGGGCGGGCATGCGTACGGGCGGCGGTGGGGCGCCGGCACTGCGACCGGTGCCTCCGGGCGGGCGGATGTCCACGCCCGTGCCGGTTTGGGTGTCCTCGGTGGCCGGCTCTGCAGGGGCGGCGGGAGCCGATGCTGCAGGTGCGGGCGCCGGAGCGGTGTCGTTGGCAGGCGCCTCGGGGGTTGCGCTGGCCACGGTGGTTGCGGCACCAGTGTCTGCAGGCGCCTCGGCCTCTGCGACGGGAGCCGCTGTCGGTGCGGGTTCGGGACGGTCCTGGGCCGCAGGGGCCGTGGGGCGCGTGGGGACGTGCGCCTTTTTGCGGGGCGCAGGTTGCGGTGCAGCAACGGGCACGGCGGTCACGCCGGGAGGTGCAACGGTTGGTGGGGGCGGCGCGGGTGCGATGCTGCGTGTGCTGAACACTTGGCGGGACGGCTGCGCGGGGCTGTCCCAGGCCAGGGGCACGCCGCTGAGCACCAGCCAGTGCAGGGCCAGTATCAGGGCCGTGATGAAAACCAGCGCGCGCCGTGGCATTTTGTCCGTGTGTGGCGGGGCCGTCAGGCGCTGCCCGCGCCCAGGTCGCAGGACAGCTGGGCCGCCGCCGCGCGCAGCGGTGCATCAATGGCGCCGCCCCATTCAGGGTCGAAGGTGGCAATCGAGCCCAGCGTGGTAATGCCCAGCTCCAGGTGGCCGTCGGCGTCGAACACCGGGGCGCAGAAGGCGACGATGCCGGGCAGCAGCGTGTCCACCACGCGGGCGGCGCCTCGCTCGCGCACCTCGGCCAGCAGGGTATTCACTTCGGCCATGGTGGCGGGCAGGTCGGTGCGGCGCATCTTGACGGCGCGGGCCAGCTCCTCTGTCAGCAGGGGTGCCACTACCTCTGGCGACATGAAGGCTGCAAAACACCGCCCCGTGGCCGACGACAGCAGTGGCATCACGTCGCCCAGGCGCAGGTTGGCGGTGACAGCCTGGGGCGATTCCTCCCAGTGCACGATGGTGGGGCCGTGGTTGCCCCACACGGCCAGTGCCAGCGTGTGGCCGATGGTTTCCATCAGTGCCGGCATGCGCTCGCGGGCCAGGCGCACGCCATCGAGCCGCGTCAGCGAGGCCAGCCCCAGCTTGAGCGCAGCCGGGCCCAGGTCATAGCGCGCGGTGCGCGGGTCTTGCGTGACCAGGCCCAGGCGCTGAAAGCTCACTAGATACCGGTGCGCCTTGGCCGCGCTCATGCCTGCCGAGGCGGCCACGTCCTTGAGCATTAGCGGTCCGCGCGAGCGGGTCAGCCCCTCCAGCAGGGCAAAACCCACCTCGACCGATTGAATTCCTGCACGTTCTTTGTCCATGTGCACTAAAATTTGCGAGTTTTGTTTAGTTAAATCAATTTACCCAAGCGTAATTTTCGCTAGCGGTGCCCATCAACCCTTCTGAGACAAAGGTCCTGCCACCATGAAACTCGCTACCTACAAAGACGGCTCGCGCGACGGCCAACTGGTTGTCGTCTCCCGCGACCTGGGCACGGCCCATTATGCGACCGGCATTGCCAGCAAGATGCAGCAGGTGCTGGACGACTGGGGCTTCCTGTCGCCCCAGCTGCAGGACCTGTACGACCAGCTCAACAGCGGCCGCGCACGCCACGCTTTCCCCTTCGACCCGGCCCAATGCATGGCACCGCTGCCCCGCGCCTACCAGTGGGCTGACGGGTCTGCGTACATCAACCACGTCGAACTGGTGCGAAAAGCGCGCAACTCCGAAGTGCCCGAAAGCTTCTATACCGACCCGCTGATGTACCAGGGCGGCAGCGACGACTTCATCGGCCCCTGCGACGATGTGGTGGTGCCCAGCGAGGCGATGGGCATCGACTTCGAGGCCGAGATCGCCGTCATCACCGGCGACGTGAAGATGGGCACCAATGCCGACCAGGCGCTGGACGGCATCCGCCTGGTGATGATTGCCAACGACGTGAGCCTGCGCAACCTGATCCCGGCCGAGCTGGCCAAGGGCTTTGGCTTCTTCCAGAGCAAGCCCGCCACCGCCTTCGGCCCCGTGGCCGTGACGCTGGACGAGCTTGGCGATGCCTGGGACCACGGCCGCGTGAACTTGACGGTGCAGTCCACCTGGAACGGCCGCAAGGTCGGCATGTGCGATGCGGGCCCCGAAATGACCTTCCACTTCGGCCAGCTGATTGCCCACATCGCCAAGACACGCAACGTACGCGCCGGCTCCATCGTGGGCAGCGGCACCGTGAGCAACAAGGGCGTGGAGCAGAACGGCCGTATGGAATGGCCCAAGGGCTACAGCTGCATTGCCGAAAAACGCTGCATCGAAACCATCCAGGACGGCAAGCCCAGCACCGAGTTCATGAAGTTCGGCGACACCATCCGCATCGAGGTGAAGGGCAAAGACGGCGCTAGCATCTTCGGTGCCATCGACCAGACCATTGCCGCACCGGCCGCCTGAGGCCGCGCAGCGCAAAATCTGAATAAAACCGGCTGCATGCGCTAGTTGAATATGCGCTGGCAGCTATCAAATTCATAGTATCAAGGAGACAACCCCATGCAACGCCGTACCCTCTTGTCCGCCCTGGCCGCCGCAGGCGCCACCACCGCCGCGCCCTGGGCCGCCGCCCAGTCCGCCTGGCCCGACCAGCCCCTGCGCTGGGTGGTGCCGTACCCCGCCGGTGGCGGCACCGACGTGCTGGCCCGTACCGTGGCCGAGGCCATGCGCCAGACGCTGGGTCAGCAGATCGTGGTGGACAACCGCCCCGGCGCGTCCACCAACATCGGCGGCCAGATGGTGGCCACCGCCAAGCCCGACGGCAACACCTTCATGTCGGCCGACAACGCCATCCTGGCCTACAACGAACACCTGTTCACCAAGCTGCCGTTCAACCCCGAAAAGGACTTCACCTACGTGGGCGGCATCAGCCGCTTTCCGCTGGCACTGGTGGTGAACCCTGCGTTTGAAGCCAAGACGGTGAAAGAGTTTCTGGCCTACGCGCGCGCCAACCCCGGCAAGCTCAACTACGCCTCGCCGGGCAATGGCTCGCCACACCATCTGGCAATGGAGATGTTCAAGAACCGCACCAAGACCTTCCTCACCCACATCCCCTACCGTGGCGCCGCGCCCGCGCTGCAGGATGTGATGGGTGGCCAGGTGCCCTGCATGTTCCTGGACCTGGCCGCCGGCCTGCCCGTGATCACCTCGGGCAAGGTGCGAGCGCTGGCCATCGGCTCGGCCAAGCGCGTGGCCGCGTTGCCCGACGTGCCCACGCTGGCCGAAGCCGGTGTGCCCAACACCGAGGTGTTCGCGTTCCAGGGCATCCTGGCGCCCGCCGGTCTGCCCGCTGCCATCACCACACGTTTGAACACCGACCTGAACAAGGCGCTGCTCAACCCCGCCGTGGTCAAGCGCATGAACGACTTTGGCATGGAAGCCCTGCCCGGCACGCCCGAGCAGTTCCGCGCCATGGCACGCGCCGAGTCCAAGCGCTGGGGCGAGATCATCAAGGCGGCGGGTGTGAAACTCGACTGACCCCCTGAGCGGCTGCGCCGCTTCCCCCCACGGGGACGCAGCTGGTGGCCTGGCAAAGCCAGTTCCACGGGTGCACACGCTGGGGGAGGCGCCCTTTGCGGGGGGTGTGCTGCGGTGTTGCTTACTCCGGCAGGTGGCACACGGCTTCCACGTTGTTGCCTTCGGGGTCGATGACAAAGGCGCCGTAGTAGTGCGCGTGATAGTCGGGCCGCAGGCCCGGGGCTCCGTTGTCTTTGCCCCCGGCTTCCATGGCGGCGCGGTAGAAGGCATCGACCTGGGACCGCGTGGTGGCCCGCCACGCCAGGTGGCAGCCCGTGGTCGCGGGCGGCCCACCGTAGGGCGAGGGGCCGTCAATGAACCACACATCCGCCTTCTTGCCGTCGGGCTCGGACGGCGCCGGGTAGGCAAAGCCCAGCATGTTCGAGCCGTAGTTGCCCTCAAAACACAGGCTGTAGCCCAAAGGCGCAAGGGCGGCGGTGTAGAACGCCTTGGTGCGTGCGATGTCGGTGACGCGGAAGGTCATGTGGTCCAGCATGGGAGGTCTCCTCGGGTTGTGGACCCCGTTTTATACCCGAATAACTGTTTATAAATACAGTATTTTCAACCCGATACACAAGCCACAGCGCTGATGATGCGGCGCCCCTGCGGGGCCCGCAGTGCTTCAGGCCCACCCCTCCAGCACGAGCTTGCCCCGCGCCTTGCCGCTCTCGATGAGCGCATGTGCGCGCTTGAGATTCTCGGCATTGATGGTGCCAAAGCGTTGGTCCAGCGTGGTGCGGATCAGCCCGGCGTCCACCAGCTGCGCTACCTCGGTCAGCAGGCGGTGCTGGCCGATCATGTCGGCGGTGCCGAACAACGCACGCGTGAACATCAGCTCCCAGTGCACCGACACCGACTTGCGCTTGAACTTCGTCACGTCGAGCGACACCGGGTCGTCGATCAGTGCGAACTGGCCCTGGGGCGCGATGGCCTCCACGATCTGGTCGAAGTGTGCTTCGGTCTGCGTGAGGCTCACGATGATGTCCACCGTAGGGTGGCCGATGCGGGCCAGCTCCTCGGTCAGTGGCTTGCTGTGGTCGATGACGTGGTGGGCGCCCAGGTCGCGCACCCACTGCTGCGTTTCGGGGCGCGATGCGGTGCCGATGATCGTGAGGCTGGTCAGCCGCGCCGCCAGCTGCGTGAGGATGGAGCCCACACCGCCGCTCGCGCCAATGATGAGCAGAGTCTTTTGTGTGGGCTGCTTGCCGGGTGCCACACGCAGGCGGTCAAACAGCAGCTCCCACGCGGTGATGGTGGTCAGCGGCAGCGCGGCGGCCTCAGCAAAGTCCAGCGACTTCGGCGCGTGGCCCACGATGCGCTCGTCCACCAGGTGCAGTTCGCTGTTGGTGCCGGGGCGGGCGATGGACCCTGCGTACCAGACGCGGTCGCCGGGCTGGAACAGCGTCACCTCGGGCCCCACGGCGCGCACGATGCCGCTGGCGTCCCAGCCCAGCACCTTGTAGTCGGGGCCGTCACCGCTGCGTGAGCTGCTTTTGCGCACCTTGGTGTCTACGGGGTTCACTGAGACGGCATGCACTTCCACCAACAGATCGTGGCTCGTGGCCACCGGGTCGGGCAGGGTGATGTCGAGCAGCGACTCGGGGTGGTCGATGGGGTGAGCGGTTTGGTAGCCAACGGCTTTCATGGGGAGGTCCTGATTGTCAAAGAAGGGTGCCCCGATGATGGGTTTTGCGAAATTGTTTTTAAATGGGGTGCTGATTGAATCCATCTTCAATCGTTGTTTGTAAATAAACCCCTCCGCACCCAAGGCACGCCATGAAAAGCCTGCAAGACCTCGACATCTTTGTGCGCACCGTGGACAGCGGCAGCCTCTCGGCCACGGCGCGTGCGCTGGACCTCACGCCCGCCGCTGCGAGCGCCGCACTCAAGCGGCTGGAGGCCGAGCTGGGCGTGGCGCTGTTCGTGCGCTCCACGCGCAGCCTGCGGCTCACGCAGGAGGGCGCACTGTTCCTGGAGCACTGCCGCCCCGCACTGGCTGCGCTGCAGCAGGTGCAAGGCCAGCTGGCAGGCGGGCGCGCCGGTGGCTTGCGCGGCACGCTGCAGCTGGCCGCGCCGTCGGACCTGGGGCGCAATGTGCTGCTGCCCTGGCTCGATGCCTTCCAGGCCGAGCACCCGGGCATCGACATCCGCCTGCAGCTGGCCGACCGCGTGGCCAACGTCTACAGCGAGCCGGTGGACGCAGCCTTTCGCTACGGCAAGCCGCAGGATTCGAGCCTGGTCGCACTGCCGCTGGCCGCCGACCACCGGCGTGTGCTCTGCGCGGCGCCCGCCTACCTGGCAGCGCACGGCATGCCCGACACGCCCCACGCACTGGCCGCGCACGAGGGCCTGTGCTTCATGCTGGGCGAGGACGTGCACGACCGCTGGCGCTTCTGGGACGCCGCAGGCCAGGAGGTGGTGGTGCGCGTGCGCAGCCGCAACGTGGCCAACGATGGCGATGTGGTGCGCCGCTGGGCCGTGCTGGGCCGGGGCATTGCGTACAAGTCGTACTTTGATGTGGCTGATGATCTGGCCGCCGGGCGGCTGGTGCCGCTGTGCCCTGGCTGGACCACCGAGGCCGTGCCGCTCTTTCTGGTTGCCCCCAGCCGCCGCCAGTTCACGCCGCTGGTGCGGGCGCTGCGCGACTTCGTGGCCGGGCGCCTGCAGGCGCTCATGGATCGGGCGCCACGCTGAGCGCTAGCAGCAACCGCATGCGCTGCGCCGACCTGCCGCACGAGGCTCTGCCAGCAGCAGGGCTATCGCACACGCGACCGGCGCCGCGCACCCGTGCGCCGCACAATCGCGCCCTTGCTGCCGCCACCCTGCGCGGCGCTCCTTGCGCAGCCAAGTGCCCGGTGCTGCGGCAACGCCATTGACGGAGAAAGACGATCATGCTGAATTTCGACTTCCACAACCCCACCCACATCGCCTTCGGCCAGGGGCGCATTGCCGACTTGGCCAAGCTCGTGCCCGCTGCCGCCAAGGTGCTGATCCTGGTGGGCGGCGCCAGCGCCGAAAAGACCGGTACGCTGGCCGAAGTGCGCGCCGCGCTGGGCGAGCGCCAGCACGCCACCTTCAGTGGCATCGAGCCCAACCCGAGCTACGAAACCTCCATGAAGGCCGTGGCGCAGATCCGCGAAGGCGGTTTTGACTTCTTGCTGGCCGTGGGCGGAGGCTCGGTGATCGACGCCACCAAGTTCATCGCCGCCGCCGTGCGTTTTGAGGGCGCCGACCCCTGGGCCATCCTCGAAAAACACGGCCGCAATATCCAGGGGGCGATGCCATTCGGCTCGGTGCTCACGCTGCCCGCCACGGGCTCGGAGATGAACAACGGCGGCGTCATCACCCACCGTGCCAAAGGCGCCAAGCTGTCGTTTGGCAGCGTGCACACCTACCCGGTGTTCTCGGTGCTCGACCCCACTAAGACCTACACCCTGCCGCCGCAGCAACTGGCCAATGGCGTGGTGGATGCGTTTGTGCACACGGTGGAGCAGTACCTGACCTACCCGGTCAACGCGCCCGTGCAGGACCGATTTGCCGAGGGCATCCTGCAGACGCTGATCGAGGTGGGCCCGCGCCTGCTGACAGCGCAAGAGCCCGTGTATGACGACCGTGCCAACCTCATGTGGGCCGCCACCATGGCGCTCAACGGCCTGATTGGCGCGGGCGTGCCGCAGGACTGGGCCACGCACATGATCGGCCACGAGCTGACGGCCCTGCACGGCATCGACCATGCGCGCACCCTGGCCATCGTGCTGCCCGCGCTGCTGAACGAGCGCCGGGTGGCCAAGCGCGCCAAGCTGCTGCAGTACGGCGAGCGCGTGTGGGGCATCACCACCGGGACCGACGACGAGCGCATCACCGCCGCCATCGAGCGCACGCGCGACTTCTTTGAAAGCATGGGCATCGCCACGCGCCTGTCGGGCTACGGCCTGGGCGGCGACACGGTGACCGCCGTGGTGGCGCAGCTCGAAGCGCATGGCATGGTGACCCTGGGCGAGCAGCGCGAGATCACGCCCGCCGTCAGCCGCCGCATCCTGGAAGCCGCGCTGTAATCGGCTGCGGGCTGTGGTGGGGAGGGGGGGCGGGGCGCACATGCGCTCGCCCTCTCCACAACGCATTTCACGCCGCACAGCCGCGTTTCGTCGCAGGGCGCTGGAGCCCGCCGGTTGCGCCACCTACAGTGCCGTCAAGCCGCCCCTCTGGGTGGCATTTGACGAAAGGCGCACCGTGACCCTCATCCTCTTCTTGGCCCTCCGCTCTGCATGGCGCACGGGCCGTGCCCCGCTGCTGGCGGCTTTTGTAGCACTGCTGGCCTGGGCCACGCCGGCATCGGCCCAATACGCCGGGCTGCGCACCCTGGTGGTCCCCGGCGCCGAGCCGGTGACCGTGGCCCTGTTCTACCCCACGCCGGTGGTGGCGCGCACCCAGCCCATGGGCCCGTGGCGGCCCGTGGTCACCCCGGGCGCACCGGTGGCGGCCGTGCCCCTCAAGGGCCTGATCCTTATCTCGCACGGCACCGGCGGCCATGAACTGGGCCACCACAACCTGGCCACGCGCCTGGCGGCCGACGGCTATCTGGTGGCGGCGCTGCGCCACCCGGGTGACAACTGGGAAGACCGGTCGATGATCACCTCCGGCCGGTACTTCAGCGAACGCCCCCGCCAGGTGAGCCGCGTGTTGGATGCCCTGCTGGCCAGCCCTGAATGGGGCCCCCGTATACCGGCCGGGCGCATTGGCGCCGTGGGCCACTCGGCGGGTGGCTATACCGTGCTGGCACTGGCCGGTGCCCAGGCCGAGCCCGCCCGTGCGGCGCAGCACTGCCGCAGCGTGTCGGACGACCCCGGCTTTTGCAGCCTGGGCAAGCTCCCAAGCCGTGCCCAGTCTGTTCAGGCCGCACCGGCTGCTGCAGCGTCCGCGCAGGTCCCCGCCGCCGCGCAGGATGGTCCGCTGGTCTCCGTGGCAGACCCCCGCATCCGTGCCGTGGTGGCCATGGCACCCATGGCCGTGGTGTTCACGCCGGGCAGCCTGAAGGCCATCAGCGTGCCCGTGCGGCTCATGGTGGCCGAGCGCGATGCCGTGCTCACGGGCAAGTACCACGGCGGCTATGTGGCGGCGAATTTGCATGCTGCACAGGCCAGCACGGTGCCGGGCGCGGGCCACTTTGCCTTCATGGCCCAGTCCGTCTGGCCGCTGGCATCTGAGGCGGGAGACGCTGCCGCCAACCCCGAGGGCTTTGATCGCGTGGCCTACCACGCCACGCTGGAGAACGAGGTAGCGGAGTTTCTGGACCGGCAGCTGCGTTGAAGGGCGAAGGCGTGGCACGCACGGCCGCGCCGCGTTGTAAGCCAATGCCGCAAACCTGCCCGCATAGCGGGACAAGATGCGCGACGGCTGCTACGGTGGTGGTTTGGTTTTCCGATCTACCCCCTACAGAAAGCGACCTCCATGGCACACATCCTCATGGTTCTCACGTCCCACGACCAACTGGGCGATACCGGCAAAAAGACGGGCTTCTGGCTGGAAGAGTTTGCGGCCCCGTACTACGTGTTCAAAGACGCAGGCGCGCAGATCACCCTGGCATCGCCCCACGGCGGCCAGCCGCCGCTGGACCCCAAGAGCGACGACGAAAACGCCCAGACCGACGCCACGCGCCGCTTCAAGGCCGATGCCGAAGCGCAAAAGCAACTGGCCAGCACCGTGCCTTTGTCCAGCGTGAAGGCCGGGGACTTTGATGCCGTGTTCTATCCCGGCGGCCACGGCCCGCTGTGGGACCTGGCGGAAGATGCGCAGTCCATCGCCCTCATCGAAAAGACCTTTGCCGCAGGCAAGCCGCTGGCGCTGGTGTGCCACGCACCGGGCGTGCTGCGCCACACCAAGGCGCCCGACGGCTCGCCGCTGGTCAAGGGCAAAAAGGTCACGGGGTTTACCAACAGCGAAGAGGACGCGGTGCAGTTGACCCAGATCGTGCCCTTCCTGGTGGAAGACATGCTCAAGGCCAATGGCGGCGTGTATTCCAAAGGGCCTGACTGGGCGCCCTATGTGCTGACCGATGACACACTGATCACGGGGCAGAACCCGGCATCGTCCGAGCAGGGCGCACACGCGTTGCTGAAGCTGTTGGGGTAACGGACCGCGAAGGAGCCCTGCATGGCCGCAGATCCTGCGCAGAACGGGTGTTTGCGCAGGTTAAGGACCAAAATGGCTGCAAGCGCTAGTAGATATTGTGCTGGCAGCTATTAAATGGATAGCAAGCCGAGCATCTCAAGCCACCCTCAGGCCGTGGTGCTGGCGCGGGCCCCGGCATCCATGCCGGCATCGGCGGCGCTTGCTGCCTCCACCTCCACCAGGCAGTCGTAAAACGTCGGCGCACGGCCCAGGTCGGTCAGCGCCTGGCTGGTCACCTCGTTCACGTTGGTGCCGTTTAGCCCCAGCTTGCGCCACCAGATGCCCAGGCCATTGACCACGCCCGGCCGCGCGCGGCGCGACACGGTGGCGTGGCACAGGTAGCTGCCCCGATCGTTGAACACGCGCACCACGGCGTCGTTGGCAATGCCGCGCGCTTCGGCGTCGTCGGGGTGGATTTCCAGGAGGGGCCGGCCCTCAATATTGCGCAAGCTTGTCACGTTGACGAACGTGGAGTTCAAGAAGTTGCGTGCTGGTGGCGAGATCATCGCCAGCGGATAGCGCGCGTTCGTGCCCTGCAGCTCGTAGTTGGGCAGGTGGTCGGGCAGGCCGTCCAAGCCCTGCGCGGCCAGGCGGGCGCTGTAGAACTCGCACTTGCCCGAAGGCGAGGGGAAATTGCCCTCGGCAAACGGCGCATCGGGCAGCGCCAGCGTGGCAAAGCCCTGGCTTTCGAGCAGTGCGTAGTCCACGGCGTCGCCAAAGGCCTGGCGGCACAGCGCCTCGTCGCTATCTGCAAAACACGGCTCGGTGAAGCCCATGCGCGCGGCCAGGTCGCGGAAGATCTGCGCATTGCTGCGCGCCTGGCCCTGCGGCGCAATGGCGGGGCGGTTGAGCAGCACGTCGGTGTGGCCGTAGCTCAGGTGGATGTCCCAGTGCTCCAGCTGCGTGGTGGCGGGCAGGATGTAGTCGGCGTAGTCGGCCGTGTCGGTTTTGAAATGCTCCAGCACCACGGTGAACAAATCCTCGCGCGCAAAGCCCTGCACCACCTTGCTGGAGTCCGGCGCCACGGCCACGGGGTTGCTGTTGTAGACCACGATGGCCTCGACCTTCGGGCCGAACGTGGGCGAGGCCTCGCGCAGCAGGTCGTCGCCAATGGTGGACATGTTGATGGTGCGCGGCGTCTTGGCGGGCATCAGGTCGGGCCGCTGCAGCACGCCGCGCTGCGCGGGGAACTGGCCCGAGCTGGACAGCAGGACGCCACCCGCGCGGTGACGCCACGCGCCGGTGAGCGCAGGCAGGCAGGCCACGGCGCGCACCGCATTGCCGCCGCCGCGCACACGCTGCATGCCGTAGTTCAGGCGGATGGCGGCGGGCTTCGTCGTGCCGTAGTCCTGGGCGAGCTGGCGGATCTGCTCCTGCGGAATGCCGCACACCTCTGCCGCGCGCTCGGGCGGCCACTGCAGGGCACGCTCGCGCAGTTGCTCCCAGCCGAGCGTGTGGCGGGCGATGTAATCGTGGTCCAGCCAGTCATGGACGATCAGCTCGTGCATCAGCGCCAGGGCCAGCGCGGCGTCGGTGCCGGGGCGTAGCTGAATGTGCTCGTGGCACTTGTCAGCCGTCTCGCTTTTGCGCGGGTCGATGCACACCAGCTTGGCGCCATTGCGCTTGGCCTGTTGCGCGTAGCGCCAGAAATGCAGGTTGCTGCCGATGGAGTTGCTACCCCAGATGAGGATGAGCTGCGACTCGGCAAAAAACTCCACCTTCATGCCCACCTTGCCGCCCAGGGTCTGCACCAGCGCTTCGGCTCCGGCCGACGCGCAGATGGTGCGGTCGAGCTGCGAGGCACCCAGCTTGTGGAAGAAGCGGCGGTCCATGCTCTCGCCCTGCACCATGCCCATGGTGCCCGCGTAGCTGTAGGGCAGGACGGCCTCGGGCGCGCGCGCAGCGATGGATTGCAGGCGCTGGGCAATGTCAGCCAGGGCTTCGTCCCAGGTCGCGGGGGCGAACTGGCCGCTGCCTTTGGGGCCGATGCGCTTGAGTGGCGTGAGCACGCGCTCAGGGTGGTAGCTGCGCTCGGTGTACTTGCTCACCTTGGCGCACAGCGCGCCGTCGGTGTGGCGGTGGTCGGGGTTGCCCTGCACGCGGGTGGCCACGCCATGTTCGTCCACGGTGGTGAGCAGGGCGCAGGTGTCGGGGCAGTCGTGAGGGCAGGCGCCGCGCACCTGAATCAGTGCCGATGGAGGGGATTTAGCGTCAGAAGGCGTGGGCATTCGGGGGCTGGATCGTTAAACTGGCTGTCAGGGTTGGAACAGGCGTGCATATGGGCCCCTGTTTCCACGGGGCTGCCTACCGGCAGTGCAGAGGGGGATGCCCCTTCTTTCTTCTTACAAGAGCAGAGATTTCACCATGAACCAGACAGTATTGGGGCGCAGGCAGTTTTCGGTGGGCATGGGGGCCGTGGCGCTGGGCGGGTTCGGCTTGGCGCGTGCGCAGGGCGAGGGGCGCATCGTGCTGGGGCAGTCGGCGGCCTTCACCGGGCCGGCGGCCCAGCTGGGCGTGCAGTTCAACCAGGGTGCCAAACTCTTTTTTGACCAGCTCAACGCCCAGGGCGGCGTGGGCAAGCGCATGGTGGAGATCCGCACCATGGACGACGGCTACGAGCCCGACCGCTGCGCCGAGAACACCCGCAAGCTGATTGCCGACGAGGTGTTTGCCCTGTTTGGCTACATCGGCACCCCCACCAGCCTGGCCGCGCTGCCGCTGTTCACCAAAGAGAAGGTGCCGTTTTTTGGCCCCTTCACCGGCGCTGAGGCGCTGCGCCAGCCGTTCAACCGGCTGATCTTCCATGTGCGCGCGTCCTACTACGACGAAACCGCGCTCATCGTGCGCCAGCTCACCAACCTGGGGCTCAAGAAGATTGCGGTGTTCTACCAGAACGACGCCTACGGTAAGGCCGGCCTTGACGGCGTGACCCGTGCGCTGGCCGAACTGAAGCTGGCCCCCGTGGCGACCGCCACCGTGGAGCGCAATTCCACCGACGTGAAAGCGGCCGTGGACAAGCTGGTGCCCGCCACGCCCGATGCGGTGGTGCAGATTGCCGCCTACGCCGGCAGCGCTGCTTTTGTGCGCGCGGCGCGCAAGGCGGGTTTTGGCGGCACGTTCTACAACGTATCGTTTGTGGGCACGCAGGCGCTGGCCGACGAGCTAGGCAAGGACGGTGCGGGCGTGGTGGTGTCGCAGGTGGTGCCATCGCCCTACCAGCCCTCGCGCCAGATCACGCGCGAGTTTCTGGAGGCCATCAAGAAGGGCGGCGACAAGGTGCAGCCCAACTACTCCAGCATGGAGGGCTACCTGGCCGCCCGCGTCTTCGCCGAAGGGCTGCGCCAGGCCCAGGCCAACGGCAAGATCACGCGCGATAGCTTTATCACCGGCACCGAGTCCATCGGCAACCAGGTGATCTCGGGCTTTCCGGTGTCGTTCAGCGCCACCAGCCATGCGGCGTCGAAGTTTGTCGAGATGTCGATGCTGACCGGGGACGGCCGGGTCAGGACTTGATCTCTGTTGGGCGGGGGCACGCGCAGGCCCCGCAGCCCTGAAGCGATCAGCCCAGCGTGCGCGTGCGCGCCAGCCCCTGCATGAACGCTTCGCAGCGGCCCAACTGCTCCAGACTCACATACTCATCCGGCTGGTGGGCCTGCTGGATGCTGCCAGGGCCGCACACCACGGTGGAGATGCCTGCGTTCTTGAACAGGCCCGCCTCGGTGCCAAAGGCCACCAGGGTGGTGCCTTTTTCGCCCGACAGCTCCTGCGCCAGGCGCGTCACCGGATCGTCCTTGCTGCCCAGGAAGCTCGGGATCTCGCAGATGGTCTCGAACTCAAAGCCCGCGGCAGGCGCCACCTTCTTCATCGCAGGCTCCAGCGATTTGGCGTAGGCCACCACTTCAGACTGCATCTGCGCGGCGTTGGCCGTGGGCAGGTCGCGGAACTCGTAGCGGAACTCGGCGTCGCGCGGCACCACGTTGTCGGCAATGCCGCCGTGGAACTGGCCCACGCTGCTGGTGGAGAAGGGCACGTCGAAGCCCTCGAAGCGGGGCTCGTTCTTTTCAAAGTCTTCCGCCATGTCGCGCACCCGGCCCACCACACGGGCGGCCATCTCGATGGCGTTGACCGAATGCGGCGTGAGGGAGGAATGCGCCTCCTTGCCGCGCACGCAGCACTTGTAGCGGTACACACCCTTGTGCGCGATGGCGGGGATCATGCTGGTGGGCTCGCCCACGATGCAGGCCAGGGGCTTGATGTTCGCGTCGCGCAGGTCGGCGATGAGTTCCTTCACGCCAAAGCAGCCGATCTCTTCTTCGTAGCTGAACGCCAGATGGACCGCAAAAGGCGCGTCGCTGTTCAGGAACTGCTCTGCGTGCGACACGGCAATGCCAATGAAGGCCTTCATGTCGGCACTGCCGCGCCCGTACAGGTTGCCGTCCTTGACCAGGGCACTCAGCGGGTCCATGGTCCAGTCCTGTCCATCCCACGGCACCGTGTCGGTATGGCCCGAAAGGATCACGCCCGCCGGCTTGCCCTCGCCCAGGGTGGCGAACAGGTTGGCCTTGGTCTTGTCGTCGTTGAAGGTCAGGCGGCTTTTCACGCCCAGCTTGGCCAGGTGGTCGCGGATGAAATGGATCAGCTCCAGATTGGAGTTATGGCTGACGGTGTTCATGCGCACCAGGGTTTGCGCAAGTTCGAGGGCGTGGGCAGAAATCATGGAGTGGCTAGCGAATAACCCGGGTTGGCACGTGTGTTGCTGTCGGGCTAGACTGTGAGATCGTAAGGACACATATCATGAACGTTATTGACTCCATCGTCACCCAGGCGGCCAGTATTGCAGCGGTGCGCCGGGACATTCACGCCCACCCCGAGCTGTGCTTCGAAGAGGTGCGCACCGCCGACGTGGTGGCGCAAAAGCTCACCGAGTGGGGCATTCCCATCCACCGGGGACTGGGCAAGACGGGCGTGGTGGGCATCGTCAAGGGGCGCGATGGGGGCGCCAACGGCCGCGCCATCGGTCTGCGCGCCGACATGGACGCCCTGCCCATGCAGGAGTTCAACACCTTCGCCCACGCCAGCAAACACCAGGGCAAGATGCACGCCTGCGGTCACGACGGTCACGTGGCCATGCTGCTGGCGGCGGCTCAGCACTTTGCCAAGCACCGCAACTTTGACGGCACCGTGTACCTGATCTTCCAGCCGGCCGAAGAAGGCGGCGGCGGTGCCCGCGTGATGATCGAGGACGGCCTGTTCGAGCAGTTCCCCATGGAGGCCGTGTACGGCATGCACAACTGGCCCGGCATGCCCGTGGGCACCTTTGCAGTGAGCCCCGGCCCGGTGATGGCGTCGACCAGCGAGTTCAAGATCACCATTCGTGGCAAGGGCGGCCATGCGGCGCTACCGCACACCGGTATCGACCCGGTGCCGATTGCCTGCGGCATCGTGCAGACCTTCCAGACCATCATCAGCCGCAACAAGAAGCCCGTGGACGCGGGCGTGATCTCGGTCACCATGATCCATGCAGGCGAGGCCACCAACGTGGTGCCCGACAGCGTCGAGCTGCAGGGCACGGTGCGCACCTTCACCACCGAGGTGACGGACCTCATCGAAAAGCGCATGCGCCAGATCGCCGAGAACCACTGTGCTGCGCACGATGCCACCTGCGAGTTCGAGTTCGTGCGCAACTACCCGCCCACCGTCAACTCCCCCGCCGAGGCCGAATTTGCCCGCAAGGTCATGATCGGCATCGTGGGCGAAGAGCGGGTGGTGGTCCAGGAGCCCACCATGGGCGCCGAAGACTTTGCCTACATGCTGCAGGCCAAGCCCGGTGCGTACTGCTTCATCGCCAACGGCGACGGTGCCCACCGCGAGATGGGCCACGGCGGAGGTCCCTGCATGCTGCACAACCCCAGCTATGACTTCAACGACGACCTGATCCCGCTGGGCGCGACCTACTGGGTCAAGCTGGCCGAGGAATGGCTGGCCCAGCCTGCCAAAGCGGCCTGAAGCAGCTTGCAGCGGCGTTGATCCTCCTCCACCCGGGCGCGCGCAGCGCGCGTGCCCGGGTTTTCTTTTTGTCTCCCCACTGACTCCTGAAAGCCCTGCCCATGACCGGAATCGTTGAAGCCTTCTCGCCCAGCTATGCCCAGGCGCGCACCAAGTTTCTGGAGGCCGCCGCAGCCGCCGGCCTGCCCATCGAATCGCACGCCCACCCGCTCAAGGGCCGCGACGGCGAAGACCTGGCGATGGACGTGGTGCGTGAAGGTCCGGCCGATGCGAAGAAGCTGCTCATCGTGAGCAGCGCCTGCCACGGCGTCGAGGGCTACTGCGGCAGCGGCGTGCAGGTGTTTGCGCTGCACGACGCCGAGTGGCGCGCCAAGGCCCGCGATGCGGGGGTGGCCACGCTCTACATCCATGCGCTCAACCCCTATGGCTTCTCGCATGTGCGCCGCTTCACGCACGAGAACGTGGACCTGAACCGCAACTTCCAGGACTTCAGCAAGCCCCTGCCCGTGAACACGGCCTACCGCGAGGTGCAGCCCCTGCTGCTGCCCGAGCAATGGCCCCCCGGCCCAGAGAACCAGGCGGCGGTGGCCGAGTACATCGCCACCAAGGGCGAGGCCGCGTGGCAGGCCGCCATCTCGCAGGGCCAGCACGAGTTTCCGCAGGGTGTGTTCTTTGGTGGCACCGAGCCCACCTGGAGCAACCGCACGCTGCGCCAGGTGCTGCGCCAGCACGGTGCCGCAGCTTCCAAGATCGCCTGGATTGACCTGCACACCGGCCTGGGCCCCAGCGGCCATGGCGAGCGCATTTATGCCGGCAATGACGACGCTGTGGCCGTGGCCCGCGCACGCGCCTGGTGGGACGGCGGCGGCGCCACGCCGGTCACGTCGATCTACGACGGCTCGTCCACCTCGGCCTTCCTCACCGGCCTGATGTGGACCTCGATCTACGACGAGTGCCCCCATGCCGAGTACACCGGCATTGCCATGGAGTACGGCACGGTGCCCGTGCTCGACGTGATGAACGCCATCCGTGCCGAGCAATGGCTCCATCTGCACCCCGAAACTCCGGCTGACAAGGCGGCCCAGATCAAGGCGCAAATGCTGGCAGCCTTCTACACCGACACGGACGTGTGGAAGGGCCAGATCATCAGCCAGGCACGGCAGTCGATGTTCCAGGCGGTGGATGGCCTGGTTTCTTGAATATTTGGTAAAAAATGCCCCTGGCGCTTATCCAGCAAGCGCAAATAGCTATAAAAAATATAGTATTTCAGGTCCATGGGGCCTGGTTTTTACGAGGGAGCCGCTGGCGCATGGCGGCTACCATCGTTCCCAAAAACCAGGAGACCACATGGCGCCACGCCCCCGCACACTCCCCATCCCGCACGCAGCAGAACACCCTGGCCCATGAGGACGCCCAGCGTGGCACATGTGACACATGTGGCAGTGCAGGCGCAGCACGTCGATCCACTGCGCGCGCTCAGCCGCAGCCTGCTCAAGCTGGCTGAACAGGCCCAGCAGGTAGCCCCACAGGACTTGTTGCACCAGGCCATGCAGACCTTGCAAGGCCTGGTGCCTTTTGATTCCGCCTGGTGGGGCGAAGTCTCGGCGGGCGATGTGCAGGTGGCGCCCCGCAACTGGCTGCACGGCAGCATGGGCCTGAGCCGCAGTTTTGCCGAGGAGTGGAATGCGCTGGCGGCCGTCGATGAGTTTGGGTTGCAGTCCATGCAGCAGCTGGGGGTGGTGATCCGCGAGCGTGACGTGGTGGGCACTGTGCCCGAGCACCCAGACGTTGCGGCTTTCAGCCAGCGCCACGGCCTGCACCACTGCATGGCCCTCACGGCCGAGCTGCCGCACAGTGGGCTGATGTTTTTTGTCTCTATCTACCGCTCGCCGACGCGGCCGGAGTTTTCGGACGGCGAGACCGTGCTGTTCGGCGAATTCGTCCTGCACCTGTTGCAGCAGTGGCACCACCGGCTGCTGCGCCTGCAGAGCGACACCCCCGGCCGCCCGTGGGACCGCTTTGCCCTGGCCCGGCCGTCGGGCGAGCTGCTGTTTGCCGGGCTGCGCATCAGCCGGGCGCTGGGCGAGGCCTGCCCCGGCTGGAACGGCACCCACCTGCCACCGGCGGTGGCGCAGGCGCTGGCGGGTGCGCCCTGCACCCTGTCGGTGGGCAAGGCCTGCCGCCTGCGGCTGGAGCCCTGTGGGCCGCTGGTGGCGGTCAGCCTGGCCTCGCGCCAGCACAAGCAGGCGCTGGCACCGCGCGAGCTGAGCGCCGCCATGCTGTACGCCCAGGGCCGCTCGCACAAGGACATCGCGGCCACGCTGGGCCTCACCCCCGCCACGGTGCGCACCTACCTGCGCACGGCCTATGCCGCGCTGGGCGTGAGCAACAAGCTGGAGTTGGTGGCCGCGCTGCGCCACCAGTAGCGCGCGGTGGCGGGTGGCCGCAGGTGGACCCTGCGGCGCTCGGTAGTTTCCCGCTCCCTCTGCATTTGCAGAGGCTGCAACCGCGCCGCCTTTTCCTATCGTCCGCACCGGAGTCCAGACACCGGTGCGGGCCACACCGTCGCCCGGCCTGGGCTCCTGAAGAACCGTCATAACAGGAGACCCTCGCATGTTCCCCCATCCCCACTCCCTCTCTGCGGCACCTCGGCGCCACGCCCTGGCACGCGCAGGGCGATGGACCGCCGCCGGCACCCTGGGCGCCGTGGCCACGTTGGCCCTGACCGCCTGCGGCGGCAGCAGCGACGCCACCCCCCCACTGGCCAGCAAACCCCTGGCCGAAGCCTGCGCCGCGTACACCTCTGCCGCGCTCCCCCACGGCGCCAAGGTCACCCGCACCGAGCTGCGCAAGGCCGACGCCACCTTGCCCGATGCCTGCATCGTGCGCGGGCAGATCGTCTCCTCGCCTGAGTCCACCATCAACTGGGCGGTGGAGCTTCCCACGCTTGCGCAGTGGAACGGCAAGACGCTGACCATTGGCGGTGGCGGCTTTGACGGCTTCATCCCCACCGACGACCCGTGGTACCAGCAGCTGGTGGGCCCGTCGGCCAACCCGTACGTGAAGATCAGCTCCGACTCCGGCCACCAGATCCGCGGCTTTGCCTGGGGCAAGAGCGACGTGGCGCTGCGCAACCACGCGTTTGATGCCAACCATTTCGTGCTGGAGGTGGGTACCACGATCGCCACCGAGTTCTATGGCAAGCGCCCCGTGCGGCGCTACCACATGGGCCATTCCAACGGCGGTCGGTCGGGGCTCATCTCCACGCAGAAGTACCCCAAGGACTACGACGGCGTGGTGGCCATGGAGCCCGCCATCAGCCAGCAGGCGCACAAGGTCAACCTGGGGCCCACGGTGCTGCGCCACATCTTCAAGAGCCGCGACAACTGGATGAGCCCCGCCAAGATCGCGCTGTATGCCAAGGCCGAGGTGGCGGCGTGTGATGGCCTCGATGGCCTGAAGGACGGCATCATCGGCAACATCGAGGCGTGCAACTACGTGCCTACCGAGCTGCTGTGCCAGGGGGCGGACAACGACAGCTGCCTCACGGCCGGCCAGATCGAATCCATCCGCCTCATCTACAGCGACCACAAGACGCCCGTGACCCTGTCGCGCGGCGCCGTGGGCTACCCGCGCTATGGCCGGGGCGGCGCGTCCACATCGGACTGGCAGTCGTACATGTTCGGCACCAGCTTTGACACGCCCGACTCGTTCAACCACATGGCCGTGACCGAAGCTGCGCGACTGGTGGAAGGCAACCCCAACGCCAACATCCTGACCCACGACCCCACGCAGTACCAGGCGCAGTACAGCCGGCTGGCCGAGATGATCGACGGCACGGACCCAGACATTGCGGCCTTTGCCGACAACGGCGGCAAGCTGCTGATCTGGTATGGCCTGGGCGACACCTGCGTGTCGCTGTACCGCACGGCGGAATACTTCGACACGGTGAAACAGCGCCTGGGCGCCAGCAAGGTACAGACCTTTGCACGCATGGTCACCTCGCCTTCCAACGGGCATGACCTGGACGGCGTGGGCACCGAGCCGCGCTCCATCGACCTGCTCGCCGCCATGGACGCGTGGGTGGAAAAGGGCGTGGTCCCGGACAAGCTGGTCGCCACCAAGTTCGCGCCCGGCACCACCACGCCCGTGGCCCAGCGCCCGGTGTGCGAGTACCCCAAGTTCCCGCGCTACAACGGCACGGGTGACCCGAGCAAGGCAGAGAGCTTTACCTGCTCAGCCACCTGAGCAACACATTGGATGTGGATGCAAAAAGGCACGCCCCTGGGCGTGCCTTTTTTCGTCCCGTCGTCCATCAGGATGCCAGCGCGCGCATCTCCGCAATCAGGTCCGACTTGCCTTCAAAGCCGATGCCCGGCAGCGGCGGCAGCGTGACATAGCCGTTGTCCACCTTCACGCCATCGGGGAAGCCGCCGTAAGGCTGGAACAGGTCGGGGTAGCTCTCGTTGCCGCCCAGACCCAGGCCGGCGGCAATTGCCAGCGACATCTGGTGGCCGCCGTGCGGGATGCAGCGGCTGGGGGACCAGCCGTATTCCTTGAGCATGTCGAGCGTGCGCAGGTACTCCACCAGGCCGTAGCTCAGCGCGCAGTCAAACTGCAGCCAGTCGCGGTCCTTGTGCATGCCGCCGTGGCGGATGAGGTTGCGCGCGTCTTGCATCGAGAACAGGTTCTCGCCCGTGGCCATGGGGCCTTGGTAGACCTCGCCCAGCTTTGCCTGCAGCTCGTAGTCCAGCGGGTCGCCGGCTTCTTCGTACCAGAACAGCGGGTACTGCGACAGGGCCTTGCCGTACTCGATGGCGGTCTTCAGATCGAAGCGGCCATTGGCGTCCACCGCCAGTTGCTGGCCCGGGCCCAGAATCTTGAGCACGGACTCGATGCGCTCGCAGTCTTCTACCAGCGTGGCGCCGCCGATTTTCATCTTGACCACCGAATAGCCGCGCGCCAGGTAGCTTTCCATTTCCTTCTTGAGGCCATCGAGCCCCTTGCCGGGGTAGTAGTAGCCGCCGGCCGCGTAGACGAACACGCGCGGGTTGGGTGTGCCGTTGCCGTAGCGTTCGGCCAGCAGCTGAAACAGCGGCTTGCCCGCAATCTTGGCTGTGGCGTCCCACACGGCCATGTCGATGGTGCCCACGGCCACCGAGCGCTCGCCGTGGCCGCCGGGCTTCTCGTTGATCATCATGCGGGCCCAGACCTTGTGCGGGTCGAGGTTCTCACCGTTCTCATCCAGCAGGCTGGCAGGTTCGGCCTCCAGCACGCGCGGGATGAAACGGTCGCGCATCAGCGCGCCCTGGCCGTAGCGGCCGTTGGAATTGAAGCCGTAGCCGATCACCGGCTTGCCATCGCGGATCACGTCAGTGACTACGGCCACGAGGCTCAGCGTCATCTTCGAGAAGTCGATGTAGGCGTTGCGGATGTCCGACTTGATGGGGCGAGTCGATTCGAGGATGTTGACGATCTTCATGGTGGTCGCGTTCGTTGGCAAAGAGGAAAGAGGGCGGAATAAAGAGGCCGGATCAGCGGGCGAGCGAAGAGCCTCCGCAGATCGCGATGTCCTGCCCCGTGATGGCGGCAGCAGGAGCGGACAGAAGAAATGCCACCAGCGCGGCAATCTCGGCGGGTTCGATCAGGCGGCCGATGGGTGGCAGGCGCGGCGCGCTGCCCTGGCGCGCGGGGTCGATCAGCATGCCGGTGGCGGTGGCTGCGGGCGACACCACGTTCACCGTCACGCCCTGGGCAGCCACCTCGGCCGCCCAGCTGCGCGCCAGCGCGATCAGCGCGGCCTTAGTCGCGGCGTATTGACCGCGCCCGGCCATGCCCTGGGCCACGCGGCTGCCGATGAACACCACGCGCCCCTGGCCACGCTGGGCCATGCCGGGCACGATGGCGTCGGCCAGGCGGGCGGCGGCGTCCACGTGCAGGCGCCACATCAGTTCGCCGCCCGCATGGTCGAGCTGGCCCAGCGGCCCGACGCGCAGCACACCCGCCGCGTGGACCAGCGCATCCACGTTGGGCAGCGCTGTGGATACGCGGGCAATGTCAGCGCCGTCGGCAAGATTGACCGGCACGTGGATGAACGATGGATGGACGATGGATGGCTGGGCAACGTCCAGGCCGCTCACGCGCCAGCCGCCCGCCAGCAGTGACTCGGCAATGCTGCGGCCGATGCCGCTGCTGGCACCGGTGACGACCGCGTGGCGGGCACTACTCGACACGGATGTTCCCCTCGGTCACGATCTTCTGGGACCGCTCCATGTCGCTGCGCTGGAACTTGGCGAAGTCCTCCACGCTGCCCGGCGTGGTCAGCAGCCCTTGCTCTTTGAGCTTGGGCGTCATTTCGGCCAGGGCCTTGTTCACCTCGGTGTTCAGCCGCTGCGTGATGTCTGCGGGCAGCTTGGCCGGGCCCCACAGGCCATACCAGCTGTAGAACTCATAGCCCGGAATCGTCTCGCCCACCGTGGGCACGTCCGGCAGGCTGGCCGCGCGCTGGGCGGAGGTGACAGCCACTACGCGCAGCATGCCGCTCTTGTGGTACTGCAGCGAGCCGAGGATGGGGTCGATGAAGCCGTCGATCTGCCCGCCGATCAGGTCCTGGAAAGCCGGCGCCGTGCCCTTGTACGGCACGATCAGGTAGTCGAGGTTGCCCGCGCGCTTGAGCAGCTCGGTGGACAGGTGCCCAGCCGAGCCGATGGAGCCCACGGCAAAGGTCATCTTGCCGGGGTTTGCCTTGGCGTAAGCCATCAGTGACTTGATGTCGGTGACCGGCAGGTTCTTGTTGATGGCCACCGACAGCGGTGCCTTGGCCACCAGCGCCACGGGCGTGAAGTCCTTGACCACGCCATAGGGCACGGACTTCATGGTCATGGGCGCGGTGGTGAAGGTGGATGCGTTGAACAGCAGCGTGTAGCCGTCGGCCGGGGCCTTGGCCACCACATCGCCGCCAATCACCCCATTGCCGCCAGGCTTGTTCTCGACGATGAAGTTCTGGCCCATCTGCTCGCCCAGCTTTAGCGCGAGCTGGCGTCCCACGGTGTCGAGCGTGCCGCCCGGCGGGAAGGGGATGATCATCCGGATGGGCTTGGTGGGGTAGGCCTGCGCAAAGCTGCCGGCCGCCATCGCGAGGGTGAACGCACCCACGGCGGCGCGGAGGAAATGTTGGCGTTGCATGGTGTCTTGTCTCCTTGTCGGTTTTCTTGTGTGCAGTCAGGCGCGGGGGACTCCAAATCTCCCGGCCTCGCCGGGGGCGCTCAGCGCTTGAGCAAGCCGGCCTGCTTCACCGCAGCGCGCAGGGCTTCGACTTCCTTGGCATTCGGCGCCTCGGTCGGCGGGCGCACGGTGGCGTCGTCAATCACACCCGCCAGGTACATGCCGCCCTTCATGCGGGCGTGGGCCTCGCCGGTGGGCTCGCCGCCGCCGTACACCGCGTCTTTCAGCGGCGTGATGACGGCCTGCACTTCCATGGCCTTTTTCAGATCGCCGGCCTTCACCGCATTCCACAAATCGATGATGAGCTGTGGGATGAAGGTGGCAAAGCCCACCAGCGCGCCGTCCACGCCCTGCACCATCGAGGCCAGCAGGTATTCGTCGTGACAGGTCAGGATGGCCTTGGAGGCATCGGCCTCGCGGATCGCCTGGATGTCGCGGGCGTACTTGTTCATGTCGCGCTGGCCCACCTTGAAGGCCTGCAGGTAGGGCAGCTTCGCCAGGTCGGCCAGCAGCTGCGAGGAGTACGAAGCGCGCGTCCAGGCGGGGTAGACATGGCAGACCAGGTCGGCGTTGGGCGCGGCCTGGTGGATGGCCTCGAAGTACTGCAGTGCATGGCCCGGCGTGAAGCCAAAGCGCAGCCAGTGGTGCGGGGGCATCACGTCCAGCGCTACGGCACCAGCCTCGACGGCAGCACGGGCATGGTCGGCCGCGTCGGCCAGGCCTTCGCAGACGATGGACGAAATGACAGGCATGCGCCCCTTGAGTTCGTCGGCCACGATGCGGGTGACCTCGGCGCGTTCAGCCGGTGTGAGGGAGAACACCTCGCCGGTGTGGCCGTTGGTCATGATGGCCACCACACCGTCGTGGCCCGCCAGCCAGGACGCGAGCTTGCGCAGCGCGGGCTCGTCGATGCGGTGGTCGGGGGTGAAGGGGCACGAGATGGCGGGGATGATCCCGCGATAATTCGAGATGGCAGGCATGCTTTCTTGTCTCCGTTGGGAAAAGCTGGTGAACAACGGGGTGGATCATTTCCCACCCGGTGCCAGCGGTCCAATACTCGAATCGCATACAACTATCTACCGATCCATCGCGGAGACACATGGGACCCGGCAACCGACCCCTGGACCTGGAATGGCTGGAGGATTTCCTCGCCCTGGCCGAGACGGGCAATTTCTCGCGCGCGGCGGAGGCCCGTGCCATTGCCCAACCCGCCTTCAGCCGCCATATCCGCGCCCTGGAAGACTGGGTGGGCGTGGAGCTGTTCGACCGCAGTGCCCACCCTGCGGCGCTCACGGCGGCGGGTCAGCGCTTTCTGCCGCTGCTGGAGACCATCCTCGCCAACCTGGAGGCCGCACGCATCAAGGCCCGCGCTGCGCATGACCTGGCCGCTGCCAGTCTGCGCTTTGCGGCCACGCATGTACTCTCGCTCACGTTCTTTCCGCGCTGGCTGGTGGGCATGGAGGCACGACTGCGGCTGGGGCCCATCCAGACCATGTCGGACAGCTCCCAGGCCTGCGAAGACCTGATGCTGCAGCGCCGTGTGCAGTTTGTGCTGTGCCATGGCCATGACGAGGTGCCGGGACGCCTGGACGAGGCGCAGTACCCCATGTGCCGCCTGGCGGACGACCGGTTGCTGCCCGTCAGTGCGCCCCAGCCGGGGGACGCTGCAGGCCAGCCGCTGCACGCGCTGGGCCAGCCGGCCCCGGTGCCCGTGCTGGCCTACAGCGAGGCGTCGGGGCTGGGCCGTATCATGCGGGCCCGCATGCGCGGGGTGTTTGCCGAAGGCGCTGACGGCCCGGTGGCGGTGGTGTTCACCGCGCACCACGCGGTGTTGCTCAAGACCCTGGCCCAGGAAGGGCGGGGTGTGGCCTGGCTGCCCGAAAGCCTGATTGCCGACGAGCTGCGCACCGGCACGCTGGTGGCCGCTGGGGGCGCCGACTGGAACGTTCCGGTGCAGATCCGCCTGTACCGCCAGCGCGCCGAGATGTCGCCGGTGGCAGAGTCGTTGTGGGAACTGGCATTGGCGCAGGTGGCGTCGCAGCCCTGAGCGCTTGCCGGTCCCCTGGGCGGCCGCCGATCCTCAAAGGCCCAGGTCGCTCAGCCCCGGATGGTCGTCCGGCCGGCGCCCCAGGGGCCAGAAGAACAGCCGGTCTGCGGCCTGGATGGGGCGGTCGTTGATGCTGGCGTGGCGCACGGCCATCAGACCATCGTCGTTGAACTCCCAGTTCTCGTTGCCGTAGCTGCGGTACCACTGGCCTGCGTCGTCATGCCATTCGTAGGCAAACCGCACGGCGATACGGTGGCCGCTGAACGCCCACAGCTCCTTGATGAGGCGGTAGTCCAGTTCGCGCGCCCACTTGCGCTCCAGCAGCTGTCGGGCGGCGTCGCGGCCCACGGGGAACTCGGCGCGGTTGCGCCAGCGTGTGTCTTCTGTGTAGGCCAGGGCTACGCGAGCCGGGTCGCGCGAGTTCCAGCCGTCTTCGGCCAGGCGCACCTTCTGGACGGCGGTGTGTTGTGTAAAGGGGGGCAAAGGCGGGCGGGTTTCCATGGGGACCTCGAAGGTGAATGGTTGATGTAGACAGATCTGTCTACTCGCCATCATAAAGCCATGTAGACAGGTTTGTCTACAATGAGCAAATGACCTTTGATCCACTCCCTCCTGGCTGGCAAGACTTGCCCGCCCGAGACCGCCTGCTGCATACGGCCCATGCGCTGTTCTACCGGGACGGCATCCGTGCCACGGGCATCGACCGCGTGATCGCGGAGTCCGGCGTGACGAAGGTGACCTTCTACCGGCATTTCCCGAGCAAGAACGACCTGATCTGCGCGTACCTGGAGTACCGGCACACCGGCTGGATGGCCTGGTTTGGCGATGCGCTGCAGCGGCATGCGCACGCGTTGCCCGCAGGCACCGACCCCACGCGGGCCTTGGCGCCTGCCCTGGCGGAATGGTTGGGCAGCCAGCACTTTCGGGGCTGCGCCTTCATCAACAGCGTGAGCGAACTGGGAGACACCGTGCCCGAGGTGCTGGCGATTGCACAGCGCCACAAGCGCGACATGACGGCGTTGCTGGCGGGCTTGCTGCCTGCGTCGGCCCAACGCGGGCAGATTGCACAGGCACTCACCCTGGTGGTGGAGGGGGCCATCGTGCGCGTGCAGATGGGCGAGCCCGTGGCCGAGGTGGTGGCCGCGGTGTCCCGCCTGACGGATGGGCTGCTGGCAGCGCCTCTACAACGCAAGCGCTAAGGCCGCTGCTGGCCTCCGCCTGTGCGATCAGTCCAGCCGCGCGCCTTGTGTGGCACCGTGGCGGGTGCGCTGGTCGTATTGCTTTTCGCGTGCCACATGGTCCTGCAGCAGCCGGTGGCCCAGGGCATTGGCCTCGCGCTCCAACGTGGCGCAATCGGACGCTGCAGGCATCTGCCGGATGCCCTGGTCGATGGCTTGCGCGGCATCGCGGCCGATCTGCACATGGCCCTGCTCGTGGTCGGACAGGGCCCGAAGGTACCGGTCAAAAGCCGCTTGTTGCTCGGGGCTTGCGGCTTGCAGTTCGGGCAGTTGCACCTCGGTGTGCAACCGGGTGGTGACCTCGGTGATCGCGCAGCGGCCCGAGGCTTCGCGCCACCAACGGAAGGTCCAGCGCACGTTCCAGCGGGTATAGCCATGAAAGCGCTGCCCACCCACCGCAATGGGGGTGGCGGCATGCAGGGCCGCGCGCAGGCTCTCACCCGGCTGGGCGCGCACCACGTAGGGTCGCTGGGTGTTTTCTTCCTGCACCTCCGCGTGTACGCCGCAGGCGCCCAGCAGCCAAGCGATTGCACACGCCCGGCGTGCCCAGGCGCGGAGCGGCAGGGGTGCCAAGCCAGTCATTCGCCCCACGGCAGCATCAGCGTAAGCAGCGACAACTGGTCAAACTCGGGTGCAAACGCGTCGATGATCTGCTGCGGCTCGGGGCACAAGGTGGTGTCGGTGATCACGCCAAACTGCACGCCACCACCGTAGCTCAGGATGGAGACCCCCAGGCCAATGTCGCCCGACTGCGGCACCCAGAACATGCACTGCGTGACGCGCGATCCGCACAGCGTGAGCTGCTCCTTGGGGCCGGGCACGTTGGTCATCACGGCCGTGGTCTTGCGGCCAAACAGGTTGAGCAGTGCGTCTTGCGCGGGCTTGATCATCAGCCCCGCCACCGCCAGCATCGCAAACGCCAGGATGGGCTGGGTGCTGCCCTTGAGCGCGTTCATGCGCTTGCGCACTTCGTACACGCGCTCGATGGGGTTGGCCACGCCAATCGGCAGCACCAGCGGCACCAGGCCAAAGCGGTTGCCCAGCTTCCAGGCCTCTTCCATGGGGCGCAGGTTCACGGGGATCATGGCGCGGATCTCCTGGCCCGTGGGGTCATCGCCCTGGCTGCGCAGGTAGCCGCCGATGGCGCCCGCCACGCAGGACAGCAGCACATCGTTGATGGAGCAGTTGAGCGCCTTGCCGATGGCCTTGACTTCTTCGAGCGGGATCGGTGGGCACCAGGCCACGCGTTTGGCGCTACCGGGCTGGCCCTTCAGGCGGGTAGGCGAGTCGTCGGGCATGAGCGCCAGCGCGGCCGCATCGCTGACGAGCTGGTAGGCCACGCGGGCCATGTCGGCCGTGCCCGAGAGCCCGTGCTGCATGGCCTTCTCCGGATCGCCCAGCATTTGCAACGACTTGGCTGCGCTGTCGCCTGCCAGGTCCAGCGCCTTCACGGTGAGGCCAGTGAAGGGCTTGATCAGGGCATCCGCAATCCAGTCCTCGGTGGTGGCGGCTTCCTTGCCTGTTCGCGCCTTGCGCTTGGGGGGCTCCGAGCCGCCATCCACCAGCGACATGGTCACCGAGATGAGGGCAATGCCGTCGGCAATGCAGTGGTGGATCCGCACGATGAGCGCGCTGCCTTGGGTGCCGTCGTCGCCCACAAAGTCTTCGATCAGGTGCATCTGCCACAGCGGGCGGCGGGTATCGAGCGGCTGCATGGCTAGTTCACCCACGCGGTCTTGCAGCGCACGCTGCATGCTGTGGCCTTTGCGGTGAGGCAGCTTTTCGCGCAGCACGTGCGCAGCGATGTCGAAGTTGCGGTCCTCCACCCAGGTGGCGCCCGCCGCGTCTTCCACCACCCGCTGGCGAAAGCGCGGGTACTGCAGCAGGCGCTGCTGCACGCGTTCGCACAGCGCCTCCCAGGTGATGCCGGGCGATAGGGTCCACACGCCGTTGATCATCATCAGGTTGCTGTGCGAGTCCATGCGCAGCCAGGCGGTATCGACCTTGCTCATGCGCTCGCCCGACAGGCCCAGCATGCCGGTGGCCGCGCGGCGCACGTTCTTCTGAACCACGGTGGCGGCTTTGCGGGCGGCGGGGGGCAGGGCCTGGGCCGCCTTGCGCGCCACCTCAGGCCCTTGGTCGCGCAGGGTGCGCAGGGGGCTTGTGCTGTGGCCGGGTGCGGCTTTGCGGGGGGCAGGAATGCGGGTCACCATCAGATGTACACCTATTGTTTGATTTTTGGGGGCTTGCCTCTATGGATTGAGCGGCCCCAGGCCATGCTCAGCCCGTAAGATACAACGCAGCAAACCCTTGCCGACACCGTTCTTTCCCTCCCCCATACAAACCCAAGGAGCACCGACATGGCCGACCTGAACGCCACCTTCGAAGCCGCTGTGGCCAATTCCAAGAACCTGAGCGAGCGCCCCGACAACGCCACGCTGCTCAAGATCTACGCGCTGTACAAGCAGGCCACCGCTGGCGACAACGCCGAGAAGAAGCCCAGCTTCTCCGACATGGTGGGCCGTGCCAAGTGGGACGCCTGGGAAAAGCTCAAGGGCACGGGCTCCGACGAGGCCAAGCAGCAGTATGTGGACCTGATCACCTCGCTGAGCTGATACGGCGGGTCTCACCAAAGAAAAAGGCGACCAAGGTCGCCTTTTTCTTTGGTTGCCCCGGGGCTATGCCTTGGTCCACCCCTTAGGCAGCCCCGCCTCCGGCGTCATGCCGTAAATGGGCTCGCCCGGCAGCCCCGCCTGCAGCGGCGCGCGCGCGGCCATCAGGCGCTCCAGGTCCACCCCCGTGGCGATGCCCATGGCCTCAAACATGAACACCAGGTCTTCGGTCACCACATTGCCCGACGCGCCCGGCGCATAGGGGCAACCGCCCAGCCCGCCCAGCGACGCATCAAAGGTGCGCACCCCCACGTCGTAGGCCGCCAGGCAGTTGGCCAGGCCCAGGCCTCGGGTGTTGTGCATGTGGGCCGCCCCGGCCTTTGCACCCAGCTCGGCGCGCAAACGCGTGAACAGGCGGCGCACCTGGGCCGGGTTGGCCATGCCGGTGGTGTCCGACAAGCCCACCTCATCGGCGCCCGCCTCCGCACACAGGCCGGCGAGCCAGATCACATCGTCCTCGGGCACCGCGCCTTGCAGCGTGCAGCCAAAGGCGGTGGACAGCCCCACCTCCACCAGCACGCCAGGCGCCTGCGCGTCGCGCAGCTGTGCCACGGCGCGCACCTCTTCGACCATGGCCTCGCGCGTCTTGCGCACGTTGGCCAGTGAATGGGCGGCGCTGGCCGACACCGGCAGCGTGACCTTGTGCACGCCCGCCGCCAGCGCGGCTTCGGCCCCACGCAGGTTGGGCGCCAGCGCCATCACGGTGATGCCGGGGTGGGTGAGCGCGTGGCGCACCACCTCGGCCACATCGGCCATCTGGGGTAGCAGGCGGGCGGGCACGAACGAGCCGACCTCGATCTCCCGCAGGCCCGCCGCCACCAGCGCGTCGATCCAGCGCAGCTTGTGGGTGGTGGGCATGGTGGCCTGGACGGACTGCAGGCCGTCGCGCGGGCCGACTTCGCTGATGAGGATTTCTGGGGACGTCATGGTGCGGGGCAAATCAAGCGGCAGAGGATAGCGCGTGGGCTGCGCCAAACGCAGCCCTGGGCTTTTGAGCAAAGTGGCAATTTTGGCTGGCATACCGGCAAACCGCCCTGCAATAGGCGGCAGTTTGGGCGATTCCCATTGTTTTTGCGCTTCGGGACACTGGCTGCACACGCATACATCGGCACCCGGAGACCCACACCATGGCTACCCCCCAGCACTTTTCCACCCTGTACCTCAGCGCCCCTGATGTGATCGCGCTGGTGCAGCGCAAGGGCATCGAGGCCTGTCTGCGCGGCATCTCCGACTACATCCATGATGACTTCTTGCGCTGGGGCGCCTTCGACAAATCCGCACGGGTAGCCAGCCACTCGCGCGACGGCGTGATCGAACTCATGCCCATTGCAGATGGGCAGACCTATGCATTCAAGTACGTCAACGGCCACCCCAAGAACACGCGCTGGGGCCTGCCTACGGTGATGGCGTTTGGCGTGCTGGCCGATGTGTCCACGGGCGCGCCGCTGCTGTTGAGCGAACTCACGCTCACCACCGCGCTGCGCACCGCCGCCATGTCGGCCGTGGCCGCACGGGCCTTGGCCCGCCCCGGTGCCCGCACCATGGCGCTGATTGGCAACGGTGCACAGAGCGAGTTCCAGGCGCTGGCCTTTCACCATCTGCTGGGTATCGACTCCCTGCGTTTATTCGACACCGATCCGGCTGCAACGGCCAAGCTGCAGGCCAACCTGCAAGGCACGGTGGGCCTGCGCCCCGTGGCCTGCACCAGCACGGCCGAGGCCGTGCGCGGCGCCGACATCGTGACCACGGTGACGGCCGACAAAACCAACGCCACCATCCTCACGCCCGACCTGCTGGCGCCCGGCATGCACATCAACGCGGTGGGCGGCGACTGCCCCGGCAAGACCGAGCTGCACGCCGACGTGCTGCGCCAGGCCCAGGTGTTTGTGGAATACGCGCCGCAGACTCGCATCGAAGGCGACATCCAGCAACTGCCGCCTGACTTTGCAGTGACCGAGCTGTGGGAGGTGCTGGCGGGCCAACACGGCGGGCGCGCGAGCGATGCGGCGGTGACGGTGTTCGACTCCGTGGGCTTTGCGCTGGAGGACTTTTCTGCGCTGCGCTTCTTGCGCGACGCGGCGGCCGAGCTGGGCATGGGCCAGCCCATCGAACTCATCCCCCAGCTGCCCGACCCGAAGAACCTGTTTGGGCTGCTGCGCACGCACAATCCACTGCTGCGCGCTGTGGCATGACGCTAGCCAGGCCCCCGCTTCTCAGCGTCTCAGTCCCTCCACACCACACTGCTGGCCGCGTCGGCGCGGGTGGTGCGGAAATGGTTGGCCGCGTGGGCGGGGTCTGCCACGCCAAATGAAATGCCGCAGACGATGCTGCGGTCCTCGCCAATGCCCAGCACCTCACGCAGCACGCCGGGGTAGGAGGCCAGTGCGGCCTGCGCGATGGAGCCCACGCCCAGGCTGTGCGCTGCCAGCATGAAGTTGCTCACATACGCGCCGCAGTCCACTGCGCCGTACACGCCCAGGGCCTCGTCGCTGGTGACGATGGCCACATGCGGCGCACCAAACATGGTGAAGTTCTGCGCCGCCTGGCGCGCCGAAGCTTCGCGGTCGCCCTTGGCAATGCCCAGGGATTCGTACAGGCCCCAGCCGCATTCGCGCCGCCGCTCCTGGTACACGCCCCGGTATTCGCGGGGCCAGGGCAGGTCGGGCTGGGGTGCCGCGGCGAGCATGTGGGATTGCAGGGCGCTGCGCAGACGCGCCAGCGCAGCGCCGCTGGCAATGGTGAGTTGCCAGGGCTGCGCGTTGCACCACGAGGCCGTGCGCTGCGCGGCGGCCAGGATGGCCTCGATGGTGCTGCGCGGGAGCGGCTCGGGCAGAAAGGCGCGGCAGCTGTAGCGGGTGTGCAGCAGCGTGGAGAGGGTGTCAAACGCCGGGCTGTGGGCGTTGTTGGCCTCGTTCGCGGTGAATGTCATGGCGGGGCCTGTGCGGCTAGGCCTTCTTGGCCTTGGCGGCAGGCTTGGCTGCTGCCTTGGGGGCTGGCTTGCCGGCATCCGTGTCTGCCGCCGCTTTCTTCTTGTCGGTGGCGGGCTTCTTGGCACTGGGGTGCGGTGCATTGAGCAGCGCGTCCAGCTGTTCGCCAATCTCGGCCTCGATGCGGTCCTTGAACGCGCCCAGCAAAAAGCCCAGCTGGGCCTTCATCTCGAACTGGTGGGCATCCACCAGCAGCGTACCTTTGACGCCGGTGCGGGTGAACGTGAGCAGGTCTTCCTTCTCGCCCTCTTCGTAGGTGCATTCCATGTCGAATTTTTCTTCGGCCTTCTCGGCCCAGGAGAAGGCGACCTTGCGGGCTTCCTTGAAACCCAGATGGTGTTCGCGGTGGATATGAATGTCAGGCACCGGCTGTCTCCTTGAGGTGTTGGGGGTCAGGTAAAAGGGCACGCAGGCCCTCGTGCCGCTCGGGCTGGGGCTGCTGCGTCAGTTGTCGTACGGCATCATAAAACCGGGGCCAGTTGCGGCCCTCGCGTTCAAACAAGGCTTCGAATGCAGGCACCAGTTCGTCGTAGGCGGCCTGGGCCGCAAAGCTGGCGTTGTTGGCCTGCGCCACCCAGCGGTCGTAGCCGGCCACCTGGGCGGTCGTGGTCCGGGGGGGCGTGCCGCCGGGCGCGTCCAGCCAGCGTGCGCGCAGTGCGGCATAGTCGTCTCGGAAAGCCTTCATTGCTTCTATTTTCATAGCATTCAGCGCATGATCCTCTATCGCTTGAAGCTCTTTTTGCTCATAAATAGCCGCCAGGCGGGTGCGTGTGGCCCGGGTGAGCGCGCGGAAGGCGCTGCGCCGCGCCTCGCTGGTGGCATAGGCCTCGCGCGCGGCGGGGGTGGATTGCGTAGCCAGCCACTGCGCCACACCGATGCGCTCCACCGCCGTGGCAAAGGACTCGTTGAACAGGGTGTCGTTTTGGGCATAGACCACCTGGTGCGCCAGCTCGTGGAACAGCAGGCGCACAAAGTCGCCCTCGGGCCAGGCGATGAAGGTGGACAGCAGCGGGTCGCCGCCCGCCCAGTTCATGTAGCCCAGTGTGGAGTACGCGGGTACGCCGTACACCTCCACCTCCAGGCCCTGCGCGGCCAGCTCGGCGGCCTCGGCCTGCGCTGCGGCCTCGGTGAAATAGCCGCGGTAGCCAATGCAGCCCGTGACCGGAAAGCACCAGGTGTGCAGCGTCAGCGAATAGGGCGGTGCAGCCACCACATTCCACACGGCGGCGGAGCGCTTCAGGTCGGCATAGCGGCGGTAGCTGGCGTTGTCGGGCAGACCGAGTTCTGTGACCGCAAAGGCCCGCGCACGTTGTGCGAGCTGCAGCCGCTCGCGCAGGGCGGGCGAGATGTCTTTGCGCGCCACCCAGTCGTCAATGGGTTCTGCGGCATGCATGATCTGCATGTGCCCGCGCAGCGATTGCCAGTAGTAGCCCCAAGCGTTGGAGGGGCCGGTGGTGCTGGCGCAGCCGCCCAGCACCAGGCAAAACATCAGGCTGAAAGTGGCCCGCAGGCGGGAAAGTGGCTCACGCATGCAGTGCAGTTTATGGGCAGATCGGGCCCTTTGTCTCCGCCCTGTCAGCAGCCTGGCTGTGGTGGTTTCTAGAATGCCGCGCATGATCCCTCCGACTGCTCAAGACCCTGTTCGCCCACCCGCACTGGCCGACGGCCTGTTTGCTGACGAAGCCGGTTGCCCGCGTTGCTCCTGGTGCCAGGCCACGCCGCTGTACCGCCACTACCACGACACCGAGTGGGGCTTCCCGGTGGCGGACGACCGCCGGCTGTTCGAGAAGATCTGCCTGGAGGGTTTTCAGTCGGGCCTGAGCTGGCTCACCATCCTGAACAAGCGCGAGGGCTTTCGCGCAGCGTTCGCGAACTTCGACGCCGAGCAGGTCGCGGCCTTCGGCCCGGCCGAGGTTGAGCGCCTAGTGCAGGACGTGGCCATCGTGCGCCACCGGGGCAAGATCGAGTCCACCATCAACAACGCGCGCCGCGTGCTGGAGCTGCGGCGCGAGTTCGGCTCGCTGGCGCACTACGCCTGGCGCTACGAGCCCGCCGCCACCGACCGGCCCGAGCGCCTCACGCGCGAAGTGGCGCGTACCCTATCCACTTCGGCCGCATCCATCGCCATGTCCAAGGACCTGAAGAAGCGCGGCTGGAGTTTTGTGGGTCCGACCACGGTCTACGCCTTCATGCAGGCCATGGGGCTGGTGAACGACCACCTGGAAGGTTGCCATTCGCGCCCCGCAGCGTTGGCGGCGCGCAAGGCGTTTGTGGTGCCGCGCGGCTGATCGTTCAGGCCAGCGTCACAGGCCGCAGCAGCCACAGCGCTGCCAGTGCGGCCAGGCCCAGCAGTGTGGTCAGCCACAGGGCGGCGGCGCCAGCGTGGTCCAACGCCATGCCAAACAGCACCGGTGCAAACGCCTGCGCCACACGGGCGGGCACCATCATCAGGCCCTGGCGCGCGCCATAGCCTGCAGGCCCAAACAACACCAGCGGCAGCGTGCCCTTGGCAATGGTCAGGATGCCGTTGCCCGCGCCATGCAGCAGGGTGAACACCGCTGCCGCAGGCCCGCCCAGCACCATCAACAGGCCCGCGCCCACAGGGTGTGCCGCCGCAGCCAGCTGGGCCGACAGCAAGGGGTGCAGGCGGCGCAGCAAACCAAACTCCAGCAGGCGCGCTGCCACCTGGGCCGGGCCCACCAGCGCGGCCAGGGCCACAGCCGCCTCCAGCGATGTGCCGCTGGCCTGCAACAGGCGCGGCAGGTGGGCCGCCATGGCGGTGCTGGTGAACCAGGTGACGGCAAACACAAACGACAGCAGCACGGTGGTGCGCAGCGGGTGGGCGGCTGCGGACGTGGCGGGTGCCGCCGGTTCCGAGGTGTCCGCCACAGGTTCATCTGCCGAAGGTGGGTGCGGCTTCTTTGCGGTGTCGGCACGTGGCAGCCAGCCGTTGAGTGGCACGCCCACCAGCAGGTGCAGCGCCGCCCAGCCCGCACACGCGCCACGCCAGCCCCACTGCGTCTCCATCCAGGCCGACAGCGGCCACCCTATGGTGCTCGCAAACCCCGCAATCAGCGTGATGCCGGTGATCGCGCCGCGTGCGCCCTGGCCGTACAGACGTACCAGCGTGGCAAACGCAGCCTCGTACAGGCCCGAGCCCATGGCGATGCCCATCAACACCCACGCGGCAAACAGGACCACAGGACCTTGCGCCAAGGCCATGCCCGCCAGAGCAGCTGCAAACAACAGGTTGGTGCCCACCAGCACCGGGCGGCCGCCGTGGCGGTCGATGGTCCGGCCCGCGAAAGGCCCGAGCAGCGCCGACACGATGAGCGCCACCGAAAACGCCGCGAACACGGTGGATGTAGCCACGCCCAGGTCGTGCGCCATGGGCGCGGCCAGCATGGCGGGCAGGTAGTAGGACGAGGCCCAGGCCAGGGTCTGGGCCGTGCCCAGGCGCGCCACAGTCCAGCGTTGCGAGACGGCGCTCATGCCGCGCGGTGCGCTACGGCCTGGGTGTGTGCGGTTGCATCAGCCACGCTGGCCCTGCGCGTTGATGACGAATTCGCCATCCTCCTTGGTGAAGGCACCTTGCTGCGGCGCAGGCAGGATGTCCAGCACCTTCTCGGACGGGCGACACAGCCGCGTGCCCAGGGGTGTGACCACGATGGGGCGGTTGATGAGGATGGGATGCTGCAGCATCGCATCGATGAGCTGGGCGTCGGTGACGCCCGGTGCGTCCAGCTGCAGCTCGGTGAAGATCGCTTCCTTGGTGCGCACGGCGTTGATCACTGGCTCGCCGGTCGCCGCAATCAGCGCCAGCAGCGTGGCGCGGTTGGGCGGGGTCTTGAGGTATTCAATGACCTCGGGTTCCACGCCGCTGTTGCGGATCATGGCGAGGGTGTTGCGGGACGTGCCGCACTTCGGGTTGTGATAAATCGTGATGGCGGTCATGGCGTGCTGGAAAGGTTGGTAGCAATGGGCGAAAGTTTGCCACCGCGCCGGGGCCAGCCCGGCAAATTTTCCAGCGCGTTCAGCAGCCGCTGGCCCGCATCACTCAGCGCGCCGTCGTTGTGCACCTCCAGGCTGGTGGCTCCGGGGGGCGGGGTATAGGCCAGCGCGCGCTGCACCCGGGCCTCCACCTCTTCGCGCGTCTCGCGGCCGCGCGACAGCAGGCGCTCGCGCAGCACTTGGGGGCTGGCGGTGATGTGTACGGCCACCAGGTCCGGGAACCGCGCCAGGGCCTCAGGCAGGTAGGCGCGTGAGCCATTGAGCAGCACCCAGTGGCCCCGCGCCAGCGGCGCCAGTTGCGCATGCCGCACGCCGTAGCCCAAGCCGTTGGCCTGCCAGTGCAGGGCAAAGGCATGTTCGCTGCACAGCGCTGCAAACGCTTCGGGCGAAACGCCCTCATGCGCTTCGCCACCGGATGTGGCGGCACGGCTGATGGTGCGCTGCGCCCAGTGCACGGGGCAGGGCTGGGGCAGGTGCGTGCGCAGCCAGTCCAGCAGGCTGTCCTTGCCCGCTCCCGAGGGGCCCATGCAGTAGACCAGCCGACCGGTGGTCATGCGCCCATCTCCAGGTGGTCCAGCAGCACAAAGTCCGCACCGGGCGTGGGCTCTGCGAACAAGGCGAGGCTGTTGAACTTGAGGATGGGCAGGTCCGAGAAAAATTCCTGCGCGGCCTCGAACACCAGCGACTGCGTGGGTGCGTCTACCTGCGCCAGGCTGCCGGTGAGCGACATGTGAAAGCGGAATTCGTCCAGCACAAACGGGTAGCCCCATTGCTGCAGCAGCGCGTCCTGCCGGGCGGTGAGCACCGCTGCACGGCGCCGGGCCAGGTCGGCTTCGGACAGGGGGGCGGCCAGGGGCTGCAGCGCCGTCACGCAGGTGGCGGCGGTCTCCTGAATCTGCGCATTGGCGGGGTGCAGCGCCGGGGGCACCAGCGCCAGAAAGTCGTCGATGCGTTGCACCTGCAGCGGCGGCAGCATAAAGGGTTGCAGCCCGCGTGCCACCTCCTGCACGGCCTGGTGCAGCGTGATCCAGTCGGTGCCAGGCGCGAGCGCAAACGGCGCCTTGAGCGTGGCGTGCCAGCCGTAGCGGCGGGGCGCCGCCGTCAGGCGGTGCAGTGTGTCGGCCGCCACACCGTCGATGGCGAGCTGCTGCAGCGGTTGCAGCAGTGCGGCACAGCGCCCCAGCCAGTGGCTGCCGGCCAGCCAGCCCAGGCTGCCCGGGTTGGGTGCGAAATAGACCGCATAGCGGTGGTGGGTGGGTGGCATGTCAGGCGTGTTCATTGTGGTCAATGGTCAGTTTCACGCGGTCGCCCGCAAACCAGGCGCGGGCCCATTCGATGGGCGTGCCTGCGAGGTCCACGTTCAGGCTCTCTACCTGCAGCACGGGGCGTGAAGTGGGTTGGCGCAGCTGGGCGGCCACTTCGGCGCTGGGCAGCTCGGCGGTGATGCGGCTTTCGCGGCGCGTGTAGTCGGCCACGCCGTGGGCGGTGAAGCCTGCGGTGATGGAGCCTGTCTCGCGCACCACGGCCGCCAGGTTTTCGAAGCGGGGCAGGGGGAAGAAGCGCTCGCTGATGTGCAGGGGCTGGCCCTCGGCGTCGCCCCGCACGCGCAGCGCCAGCAGCGGGCTGCGCGCGGGCACCTGCAGCGCCTTGGCCAGCGCCGCCGTGGCGCGCGTGGTCTGGGCCTGCAGCACCACCAGGCTGCCGCGCAGACCGGCCTGTGCCAGGCCCTGCTGGTGGCGCGTGCGCTTGCCCAGCACCAGGTCCACCGCAAAGTCTTCCACATAGGTGCCGCTGCCCTGCGTGATGCGCACCAGCCCTTGGCTGCACAGGCTGGCGAGCGAGCGGCGGATGGTGTGGCGGTTCACGCCGAACTGCTCGGCCAGCGCGTGTTCCGAAGGCAGGCGCTGGCCGGGCGGATAAACGCCGCTGCCGATGGCCTCGGCCAGCTCGGCGGCTATGCGCGTCCAGAAGCTGTCGCGCGCGGGGCGCAGTGGGGGGGCATGCGGGACCTGTAGCGGGGTCGTGAGAGAGGTGGTGCTGGCTGTCATGAAACCTACATGCGCGCTCTTTAAGCTGGCGCCAGTTGTTCAATTTGTCTATACAACTTTCAGGGTACCACTTCCATGTTTCAAGCCTTTGACAACCCGGGCCCGGACCGCCCCCTGGGCCGTGCGCAGTGGATGGCGCTGCTGGCCCGGGCGCCGCTGGGGCTGCTCGAATCTGCCTTGCACGAGCATGCCACGCGCCCCGCGCGCTGGCTGCGTGCGCCCGAGACAGGTCTGATGATGGTGCAGGGCCGCGCCGGGGGCACAGGTGAGCGCTTCAACCTGGGTGAGGTCACCGTCACTCGCTGCGCTCTGCGCGTGGCTGATGCATCGGACGCGGCAGATGCCACCGTCGGCGTAGCGTACGTGCTGGGCCGCTCGCACCGCCAGGTGCAACTCGCGGCCCTGGCCGATGCGCTGCTGCAAGACCCTGCCCAGCAACCGGTGCTGGACGCCCAGCTGCTGGAATCGATCCGCGCCCACCTGCGCACCACCCAGGCCGAGCGCCAGGCGCGTGCCGCCAGCACCAAGGTGGACTTCTTCACCGTGGCTCGCGAGAGCGGTACCGACAACGACGAGGACACCGAATGAGCGCGACCCCGATGACCCCCATGACTCCGTTGGCATCCCTGGGTGCGGCATTCTCGAACGAAGCCTTTGGCAGCCAGGCGGTGTTCCGCGCGGTGCTGCAGGCGCTGTCGCACCCCGGCCGCACGGTGGCGGTAGAACACGACGCACAGACGCCTGCTGTGGGCCATGCCGCATCCGCTGCCGTGCTGCTGGCACTGCTCGACAGCGACTGCACGCTGTGGCTCTCGCCAAGGCTTGCAGCCAGTGACGCCGGTGCCTGGCTGCGCTTTCACACGGGCTGCACCTTGGTGAGCGATCCGACGCAGGCCCGCTTTGTATGGGTGGCTCAGGGCGACGAATTGCCCGCGCTGGGCAGTCTGGCCTTGGGCACCGACATCTATCCAGACCAGTCGGCCACTTGTGTGGTCGATGTATCGCACGCCACCGCCACCACGGCGGACGCTATCGATGCGTGGCACTTGCGCGGCCCAGGCATCCAGGACGTGGCGGCCTTGCAGTTGGACGGCTTGCCCGACGACTTCGAGACCCATTGGGCCGCCAACCATGCCGTGTTTCCGCGCGGTGTGGACCTGTTGCTGGCCACGGCAGGCCACATCGTGGGCCTGCCCCGCACCACGCGGGCGGCGTACGTTGCCCCCGCCCTTCAGGAGGCCTAAGCATGTACGTAGCCGTCAAGGGCGGAGAGGCCGCCATTCTCAACAGCTACCAGCTGCTGGCGCGCCAGCGCCGGGGCGATGCCTCGCAGCCCGAACTCTCGGTGCCGCAGATCCGCCAGCAGCTCAAGCTGGCCGTGGACCGCGTCATGACCGAGGGATCGGTGTACGACCCCGAGCTCGCGGCCCTGGCCATCAAGCAGGCTGCGGGTGACCTGGTGGAAGCCATCTTCCTGCTGCGCGCCTACCGCGCCACGCTGCCGCGCCTGGGCACCACCTGCCCGCTGGACACCAGCCTCATGGCGCTGGACCGGCGCATCTCCGCCACCTTCAAGGACCTGCCCGGTGGCCAGGTGCTGGGCCCTACCTACGACTACACGCAGCGCCTGCTGGACTTCAAGCTGCTGGCCGAAGGCCCGCTGGCGCCGCCTGCCGCTGCGGCAGCTACGGCCGCTGCGGTGCCGCCCAGCCCCACGCCGCGTGTGGTGGATCTGCTCAACCAGGAAGGCTTGATCGAAACCCGCCCCGTCCCCCCAGGCGACCCCGCGCCCACCGATCTGACCCGCGAGCCGCTGCGCTTCCCCGCCAACCGGGCCACGCGCCTGCAAAACCTGGCGCGCGGCGACGAGGGCTTCCTGCTTGCCATGGCGTACTCCACGCAGCGCGGCTACTCACACTCGCACCCGTTTGTGGGCGAGGTGCGCCTGGGCACGGTGGCGGTGGAGATCGTGCCGGAAGAGCTGGGCTTTGTCATCGACATCGGCGACATCGAGATCACCGAGTGCGAGATGGTGAACCAGTTTGCCGGCAGCAAGAGCCAGCCGCCGCAGTTCACCCGTGGCTACGGCCTGGCGTTCGGCCACAGCGAGCGCAAGGCCATGGCCATGAGCCTGGTGGACCGCGCCCTGCGTGCCGACGAGCTGGGCGAGCCCGTCGAGTCGCCCGCCCAGATGCAGGAGTTCGTGCTGGGCCACAGCGACAGCCTGGAGGCCTCAGGCTTCGTGCAGCACTTGAAGCTGCCGCACTACGTGGACTTTCAGTCCGAACTGGGGCTGGTGCGCAAGATGCGCGCCGCTGCCGCCCAACCCACCACCCCCGCCGAGGAGGACGCCGCATGAACGCGCCCATGGAACCCGCCGTGATGGGCTTGCCCGCCGACGCCGCGCCGGTGGACGGCCACTTCAACTTCGCCTACCTGGACGAGCGCACCAAGCGCATGATCCGGCGCGCCATCCTCAAGGCCGTGGCCATCCCCGGCTACCAGGTGCCGTTTGGCTCGCGCGAAATGCCCCTGCCCTACGGCTGGGGCACGGGCGGCATCCAGGTCACCGCGTCCATCATCGGCCCAGAGGACTGCCTCAAGGTCATCGACCAGGGTTCGGATGACACGGTCAATGCGGTCAACATTCGCCGCTTTTTTGAGCGCACCACGGCCGTGGCCACTGCCACCCGCACGCGGGAGGCCACGCTGATCCAGACGCGCCACCGCATCCCCGAGACGCCGCTGGCCGAAGGCCAGGTCATCGTCTACCAGGTGCCCGTGCCCGAGCCCATGCAGCGCCTGGAGCCGCGCGAGACCGAAACGCGCACCCTGCACGGCCTGGCCGAGTACGGGCTCATGCACGTCAAACTCTACGAAGACATCGCGCGCTATGGCCACATCGCCACCACCTACGACTATCCCGTGCTGGTCAATGGCCGCTATGTGATGGCGCCGTCGCCCATCCCGAAGTTCGACAACCCCAAGATGCACATGAACCCCGCGCTGCAGCTGTTTGGCGCGGGCCGCGAAAAACGCATCTACGCCGTCCCGCCCTACACGCCGGTGGAGAGCCTGGGCTTTGAAGACCACCCCTTTGAAGTGCAGCGCTGGGACGCCGCGTGCGCGCTGTGCGGTGCCACCGACAGCTTTCTGGACGAGGTCATCACCGACGACCAGGGCGGGCGCATGCATGTGTGTTCCGACTCGGATTACTGCCAGGAACGCCAGGCGCAGCAGGCTGAATCGGCGGTGGAACAAGGCGGCGCGGCATGAGCGCCGTGCAGATCCGCGAAGCCCGGCAGGCCGACCTGGAGCGCGTGCTGGCGCTGTACGCCGCCATTGAAGACAGCTCCGCCGACGTGCTGGCGCTGGAAGAAGCCCAGGCCGTGTGGGCCCAGTTTGCGCGCTACCCCAGCTACCGCCTATGGGTCGCTTGCGACCCCGCGCAGCACGGCGCGGTGGTGGGTACCTATGCACTGCTCGTCATGCACAACCTGGCGCACCGGGGCGCACCTTCGGCCATCGTCGAAGACGTGGTGGTGGCGCAGGACCAGCAGGGCCGCGGCATTGGCCGCCAGATGATGGCCCATGCCATGCAGCAGGCGCGCGATGCGGGCTGCTACAAGCTCGCGCTCTCGTCCAACGCCCGCCGCAAGGGCGCGCATGCCTTCTATGAATCCTTGGGCTTTGCGCAGCATGGCCTGAGCTTTGTTGTCGAGACCCTCACATGAATCACCCCGAACCTTCTGCGCCGCTGCTGAGCGTGCGCAACGTCAGCAAGCGCTATGGCGACCGCGTGGCGCTGCAAGGCGCGTCCTTTGACCTGTGGCCCGGCGAGGTGCTGGCCGTGGTGGGCGAGTCGGGCTCCGGCAAGTCCACGCTGCTCAACGCCATTGCAGCACGCAGCGCCCCGGACGAAGGCACGGTGCAGTTCCGCCAGCGCAGCGGCGAGCTGCAGGACATCTACGCCATGACCGAAGCCCAGCAGCGCCTGCTGGCCCGCACCGACTGGGGCTTTGTGCACCAGAACGCGGCGGATGGCTTGCGCATGGATGTATCCGCCGGTGCCAACGTGGGCGAGCGCCTGATGGGCCTGGGCGAGCGCCACTACGGCCGCCTGCGCGCCACGGCCACGGAATGGCTGCAGCGTGTGGAGATCGACGCGGCGCGCATCGACGATGCACCGCGCACGTTCTCGGGCGGCATGCGCCAGCGCCTGCAGATCGCCCGCAACCTCGTCACCCAGCCCCGCCTGGTGTTCATGGACGAACCCACCTCGGGCCTCGATGTGTCGGTGCAGGCGCGCCTGCTGGACCTGCTGCGCCAGCTCACGCGGCAGATGCAGCTGGCGGCCATTGTGGTCACGCACGACCTGGCCGTGGCGCGCCTGCTGGCGCACCGCATGGTGGTCATGCAGCGCGGCCGTGTGGTCGAGGCGGGCCTGACCGACCAGGTGCTCGACGACCCGCAACACCCCTACACCCAGCTCCTCGTTTCTTCGGTACTGCAGCCATGAACCAGCCTCCTTCCATTGCGCCCATCCTCCAGATGCAAGGGGTGGCCAAGCGCTTCACCCTGCACCACCAGAACGGCATAGAACTGCCCGTGCTCGCCCAGGTGGAACTGGCCGTGCGGCCGGGTGAGTGCGTGGTGCTTGACGGCCCCTCGGGCATGGGCAAGAGCACGCTGCTCAAGATGATCTACGCCAACTACCGCGCCAATGCGGGCCGCATCACCGTGCGCGCGGCCGATGGCACTGTGGTGGATTTGACGCAGGCCACCCCGCGCGCGCTGGTGCAGCTGCGGCGCGACACCGTGGGCTATGTGAGCCAGTTCCTGCGGGTCATCCCGCGTGTGTCGGCCCTGGATGTGGTGGCCGAGCCACTGGCCGAAGACGCGGGCGACGACCCAGCGGGCATCGAGGCTGCACGCGAGGAAGCGCGCCAGTGGCTGACGCGCCTGCGCATCCCCGAGCGGCTGTGGCACCTGCCGCCCGCCACGTTCTCGGGCGGGGAGCAGCAGCGCATCAACATCGCCCGCAACATGATCAAGCCCAAGCCGCTGTTGCTGCTGGACGAGCCCACCGCATCGCTCGATGCAGCCAACACCGAGACCGTGATTGCCATGATCCGCGAAGCCGTGGCGCGCGGGGCGGCCCTGGTGGGCATCTTTCACGACGCGCAGGTGGGGGCCGCCGTGGCCACACGCCGTGTGAATGTGGGTGACTTCCGGGGGGTATTGGCATGACCGCGACCGTGTTCAAAAACGCCCGCATGGTGCTGCCGGGCGAAGTGGTGTTGGGCAGCCTGCAGGTGGATGCTGGGCGCATCGCGTCGGTGGACGGCGGCGGCACATCGGCGTTGCAGGGCATTGACCTGGGTGGCGACTACCTGCTGCCGGGCCTGGTCGAAATCCACACCGACAACTTCGAGCGCCACCTCATGCCGCGCCCCAAGGTGCAGTGGGCCGAGATGCCCGCACTGCTGGCGCACGACGCCGAGATTGCGGCCGCAGGCATCACCACCGTGCTGGACGCGCTGGGCGTGGGCGAGGCCGATGTGGACAGCCTGCGCGGCAGTGCCTGGAACCGTGTGCTCGACACCATCGACACCTGCACCGAGCGCAACCTGCTGCGGGCCGACCACCACCTGCATGTGCGCTGTGAGCTGCCCGCGCCCAACACCATCGACCTGTTCGAGCCCTTCCACGGGCACCCGCGCCTGTCGCTGATCTCGCTGATGGACCACACCCCTGGCCAGCGCCAGTGGGAGAACATCGAGCAGGCGCGCACCTACTACACCGGCAAGAAAGGCTGGAGCGCCGAAAAGTTCGAGCGCCAGGTGGCGCACGCGGCCACGCTACAGGCGCAGTACGCCGAGCCACACCGTGCGTACTTTGTGGATTACTGCCGCACGCACGGCATCTCGCTGGCCAGCCACGACGACACCACGGTGGCCCATGTGGAGCAGGCCCATGCCGAAGGGGCTGCCATGTCGGAGTTCCCGACCACGCTGGCTGCGGCCCAGGCGGCGCACGAACGTGGACTGCTCACCGTGATGGGCGGGCCCAACGTGGTGCGCGGTGGTTCGCACTCGGGCAATGTGGCGGCGGCAGATCTGGCGCGCAGGGGCTTGCTGGACATCCTTTCGTCGGACTACGTGCCCGGCAGCCTGCTGAGTGCGGTGATGCGGCTGGTGCAGGACGACATTCTGCCCCTGCCACAGGCCGTGGCCACCGTCACCCGCAACCCGGCCAAGGCTGCGGGCATGGCCGATCGCGGCGAGCTGGCCCCTGGCCTGCGCGCCGACCTGGTGCAGGTGCACATGGCCGAACTGCCCGATGGCGGCCGCCAGGCCGTGGTGCGTGGGGTGTGGCGCGAAGGGCAGCGGGTGCTGTAGAGCGCGTGCAGGTCTTTCCTGACATCCAAACTTCTCCCAACTGTCAAAGCACTGTCACGCCCTCCAAACACACTCCGGTTGTCTAGACGACTTCTTCCGTTTCCAAATCATCCGTGTCGTTGTTGCTTCGCCTTGCCGTGCTACAGCACTGTCTGCGGCTTTGCGCCTAGACACGAATGATTTGGAAACGGAATTAACCCCCTAAGGAGGCTGCCATGACTGCCGCACTGCACATCCACCAACTGAACAAGCATTTCGCCAACGGCAAACACGCCCTGCGTGACATCAACCTCACCGTGCAGCGCGGCGAGATGGTGGCGCTGATTGGTGCCTCGGGCTCGGGAAAGTCCACCCTGCTGCGTCATGTGGCGGGCCTGGTGGTGGCCGATGCGGCCAGCGATTCGCTGATCGAGGTGGACGGCCGCTGCGTGCAGCAGGGCGGGCGCATCCACAGCGACATCCGCAAGGTGCGTTCGCAGGTGGGCTTTGTGTTCCAGCAGTTCAATCTGGTGGACCGCTTGCCGGTGCTGATGAACGTGCTGGTGGGCCTGCTGCACCGCACGCCCTGGTGGCGCGGCTGGCTGCGCATGTTCAAGCCGCACGAGCGCGCGCTGGCGCTGGAAGCGCTCAACCGCGTGGGCATTGCCGAGTGCCATGCGCAGCGCGCATCCACCCTGTCAGGCGGGCAACAGCAGCGGGCGGCCATTGCCCGCACGCTGGTGCAGGGCGCCAAGGTGGTGCTGGCCGATGAGCCCATTGCCTCGCTCGACCCCGAATCCTCCCGCAAGGTCATGGACATCCTGGCGCGCATCAACCGCGAAGACCGTTGCACCGTCATCGTGTCGTTGCACCAAGTGGATGTGGCCATCAAGTATTGCCCGCGCGTGGTGGCTCTGCACCACGGGCAGGTGGTGTACGACGGCCCCTCCGCGGCCCTTACGCCCGCGTTGCTGCGTGGCCTGTACGGCGTGCAGGCCGATGAAATCCTGTCGGATGCGTCCGGGGCCCACCCTGCACCTGCGCATGCCCCCATGCCTGTGCCGCAGTGGTCGCCCGCAATTGTGCAGGCCGCTTGATCGGTGATTCGGTTCCCTTCATTTCCTTTCTCTGGAGCTTTCAACATGTTCAAGAAACTGTGTGCTACCCTGACACTCGGGCTGGGATTGACCACGGGCGCGCTGGCCCAGGACATCAACTTCGGCATGATCTCGACCGAGGCCACGCAAAACCTCAAGGCCGACTGGCAGCCGCTGCTGGACGACATGGCCAAGCAGACAGGCCTGAAGATCAACGCCTTCTTTGCGTCCGACTACGCGGGCCTGATCGAAGCCATGCGCTTCAACAAGATGCAGGTGGCCTGGCTGGGCAACAAGTCGGCCATGGAAGCCGTGGACCGCGCCAACGGCGAAGTCTTTGCACAGATGGTGAATGCCGACGGCACTCAGGGCTACTACTCGCACCTCATCGTGCACAAGGACAGCCCCCTGGCCAGCCTGGACGATGTGCTCAAGAACGGCAAGTCGCTGAGCTTTGGCAATGGCGACCCCAACTCCACCTCGGGCTTCCTGGTGCCCGGCTACTACGCGTTTGCGCAGAACAAGATCGACGCGAAGACGCACTTCAAGATCACGCGCAGCGCCAACCACGAGACCAACGCGCTGGCCGTGGCCAACAAGCAGGTGGATGTGGCCACCAACAACAGCGAAAACCTGGAAAAAATCAAGGAGCGCCAGCCCGAGAAGTTCAAGGACATCAAGATCGTCTGGACCTCGCCCCTGATTCCGCTGGACCCTCTGGTGATGCGCAAGGACTTGCCCGAGGCCACCAAGACCAAGATCCGCAACTTCTTCTACAACTACGCCAAGACCGATGCGCGCGAGAAGGAGATCGTGATGAAGATCTCCAAGCTGTCGGGCTTCAAGCCCTCGACCAATGCCCAGCTCACGCCCATCCGTCAGCTCGACCTGTTCGGCAAGCGCAACAAGATCGAGGCCGACGCCACCTTGGCCGATGCCGACAAGAAGACCCGCCTGGCCGAGATCGACCAGCAGCTGGCGTCGCTCAAGTAATCCGCCGCTTGGTTGCTCTGGCCCGGGTGTCCCCATGTCCTCAACATTGAATCCTTCTCTGGCCGCGCTGGCCAGCACCACGTCGCCCAAGCGCAGCCTGGCCTGGTACCTGTCGTGGGGCATCCTGCTGGTGTTGCTGGCCGCGTCCTGGCAAGGCGCCGACATGCGCCCGCTGGCCTTGTGGAACGACTCGGGCAACATGGTCAGCTACGCAGCGGAGTTCTTTCCGCCCAATTTTGCGCAGTGGCAGATCTATGTGCAGGAGATGCTGGTCACCCTGCAGATCGCGCTGTGGGGCACGGCTCTCGCCGTGATCACCTCCGTGCCGCTGGCGCTGCTGGCCTCGTCCAACATCGTGCCCTGGTGGGTGTACCAGCCGGTGCGCCGCGTACTGGACGCATGCCGCGCCATCAACGAAATGGTGTTTGCCATGCTGTTCGTGGTGGCCGTGGGCCTGGGGCCGTTTGCGGGCGTGCTGGCGCTGTGGATCCATACCTCGGGCACGCTGGCCAAGCTGTTTTCTGAAGCCGTGGAGGCCATCGACCCGCAGCCCGTGGAGGGCATCCGCTCCACCGGCGCGAGTGCACTGCACGAAATCATCTACGGCGTGATCCCGCAGGTGATGCCGCTGTGGATCTCGTACACGCTGTACCGCTTTGAAGCCAACGTGCGTTCGGCCTCGGTCGTGGGCATGGTCGGCGCAGGCGGCATCGGCGTGGTGCTGTGGGAAATCATTCGCGGCTTTCAGTACGCCGAGACCTGCGCGGTGATGCTCATCATCGTGGTGACGGTGAGCGTGATTGACCTGGTCTCTGCGCGTATTCGTAAAGCGTTGGTCTGACAAGGAAAGACGATGGCATTGAGCCTGGAAGACATTGCCCACCTGCTCGCCACCCGGGGCGTGAATCAATATGGCCGCGAGGCGGTCAGCCAGCTGGAGCATGCCTTGCAGTGCGCGCAGTGGGCCGAAAAGTCGGGCGAGACCCCCGCGACGGTCGCAGCGGCTTTGCTGCACGACCTGGGCCACCTGCTGGCACCCGGGGGCGACACGGCCGAGCAGGACGACCTGCACCAGTACATGGCCATCCCGTTCCTGCGGGGCCTGCTGCCCTACGCGGTGCTGGAGCCCATCCGCCTGCATGTGGATGCCAAGCGCTACCTGTGCACCATGGAGCCGGGGTATTGGGAGACGCTGTCACCCGCATCGCAGCACAGCCTGGTGCTGCAGGGCGGGCCCTTTACGCCCAAAGAGGCGATGCAGTTTGCGGCCCAGCCATTTGCGCAGGAGGCCATCCGCCTGCGCCGATATGACGACCATGCCAAGGTGCCGGGGTTGGTCACTCAGCCGCTTCGCTACTACATGGCCGGGTTGGAGCGACTGGCCCTCGTTACCGAGGCGGCCTTGGTGCATTGAACGCGCACCCTCAACGGGGGCTTGTCCGCTTCGGCTTCCGAGCGCGTGTGGCTACCGCTCAGGTCGCCCGGTTCGCAGGACGGCATTGCCCTGTCGCCAGCCCCAGGTGCTGCTGCATCGCACGGATCATGGTATCCACAGAGCCGAAACCGCTGCGCGCTGCAATCTTCTCCTGAGGCCAGTCGGTCTGGCGCAGCAGCGCCGCAGCGTGCTGCGCACGCACCTGGGCCACGAAGCGGGCAGGGGTGCAATTGGCCTGCGCCGTAAACGCACGTGCGAAGTTGCGGGGGCTCATGTGCGCACGCTGGGCCAAGGCATCTACCGACAGATCCTGGGTCAGATGCCCCTGAATCCAGGCCATCAGCTCGCGCATGCGGACCGATGCATCGGTCTGCGCCAGCAGTGCCGGGCTCAGCTGCGGTGTGGTGTCTGTGCGCAGCGTGAACACCGCCAGATCCCGGGCGATCTGCATGGCGACGGCGCGGCCCAGGTCTTCTTCGATAAGGGCCAGAGCCATGTCCAGCCCTGTGGTCACACCGGCCGATGTCCAGAGCGCGCCGTCGCGCACAAAAATTCGGTCACGCTGTACCTGTGTGCCAGGGCATAACTGGGCGAGCAGATCGCAGGCATTGATATGGGTCGTCGCCTTGCACCCTTCCAGCAGCCCTGCAGCGGCCAGCGCAAAGGCGCCCGTGCAGACGCTGGCCACCCGCCGTGACCGCTGCGCAGCCTGGGCCAGCCACGCCCCCGCGCCGTCCTCGTAGATCGCGCGGCGCAGGGCATCCTCCTCACCACCCGCCACGATCAGCGTGTCGATCAAGCCGTCCATGGCCTGCATGGGGACGGTGTCGGCCACCGCAAATCCCGCACTGGTGCGCACAGGGCCCCCACGTGGTGAAGCCATGTGCACCCGGTAGGCCCCCGGAGCCGCGAGGGTGGCCTTGCTGAATGCGCTGGCGGGTGCCGCAATGTCGATGGCCTCCACCCCTTCAAAGGCCAGCAGGACCACTTCGCGGCAAGGGGCGTGGGCAGCGGCCTTGGCAGGAACTGCGGCGGATTTGGCATGGCGCGACATCGTGATGCAACCTAAGCTGGGGCTGGTGAACGTGGTGAATAGAGGATGTCAACAGGAGGCGGGGCGTGGCGATATTGTGGCGTTGGATGGAGGTGGTGAGCATGGGGCTGATCGCCATGGCGGCGTGGACCGCAGGTGCGACCTCGGGGTTCGCGCAGCCTATGGAGGCGCACCAGGGTGCCCGGGCCGCTGCGCCTTTCGCGCTGGCCCTGCGCCCCCCGCCGGCCGGGGGCACCGCCCCCGTGATTGCCGTGCTGGCATTGAACGAGGGGACGGAAACCACAGACTTCCTGGTTCCCCATGCCGTGCTGCAGCTGGCCCAGGTGGGCGTGGTGGAGGCCGTGGCCCCACGCGCAGGCGCGGTCACCTTGATGCCCGCGCTGCAAGTGGAGGTGCCACGCAGCTTCGCGGCCTTTGATTCCGTGTATCCGCAGGGGGCAGACATCGTGGTGGTGCCTGCTCTGCACACCGAAGACGACCCGGCGGTACTGGCGTGGCTACAGGCCCAGGCGGCCAAAGGGGCTGTGGTGGTCGGTATCTGCAGCGGGGCCAGGGTGTTGGGCCGGGCGGGCTTGCTGGATGGACGCCGCTTTGCGGGGCACTGGTATGACCGCAGCACTTTGCTGCGGCGCCACGCGGGCGCGGTGCATGTACCCGGGCAGCGCTATGTGGCCGATGGGCCGGTGGTGACCACCACGGGGGTGTCCGCGTCTTTGCCCGTGTCGCTGGCTTTGGTCGAGACGCTGGCGGGTGCCGAGCGAGCGCGTGCTGTTGCGAGCGCGCTGGGCGCGCCATCCTGGGGCCCCGCACACCGCAGCGAACGGTTTGGCCTGTCGCTTGCGCATGTGGGGACCCTCTCGATCAACACCCTGCTGTTCTGGCGGCATGAGCGCATCGACATCCCCGTGATGGATGGGGTGGACGATGTGGCGCTGGCCCTGGCGGCAGATGCGTGGTCGCGCACCTACCGCTCTCGCGCTGAGGCGGTGAACGCCCTCGCCAGCCCCGTGCACCTGCGCAGCGGCTTGGTGCTGCGGGCTGCGCCGCCTGATGCGTCGGCGACCACGGTCTTGCTGGACAGGGACATGCACCCCGCCTGTGTGCTGGACCACAGCCTGCAGATGATCGGTCAGCGTTACGGGGCGGCTACGCGCCAGTGGGTCGCCACACAACTGGAATACGAAGACCCCGTGGTGCGCTGTGGGGCAGCGGGTCCGTCTCCGTGATTGACTACTCTCTACGCGCCAGGGGCTGGTGTACCCAGGCTACTGCGGTCGTCATCCGCCTTTGTCGGCGTTGACCCACCCCAGGTCCAGCGGCCGGTCCTCGAATTCGGTGTTCAGGACCACGGTGCTCGTGGTGCGCGCCACGCCGGGAATCGCCTTGATCTGGTAGAGCACGTCCTCCAGCCCGCGCGCGTGCGTGGTGCGGATCTTGGCCAGGAAGTCGTGCTCGCCAGCCACGCTGTGCAACTCCTCCACCTGAGGGATAGCGCGCAGGCGCGGCGCAATGTCACGGCAGTGCGCGCCGCCATCGTTGCGGATCGCCACAAACGCGGTGAAGTTCAGCCCGACACGCTCCGGATCCACGCTGATCGAAAACCGGCGGATCACGCCCTTGTCCAGCAGCTTTTTCACGCGCTCGTGCACGGCGGCGGTGGACAGTCCCACCTCGGCCCCTACATCGGCGTACGAACGTCGGCCATCTGCGCCCAGTGCCGAAATAATTCTGGCGTCCATGTCATCTGTCTGAATATTTGCTTGCATAGCCGCTTGTTTTTGGTAAAAATTCCGAAAACCTTGCGGTTTCCATAAATTATTCGGTCAGGTGGAGAATATGCCGACAATTTTCAATGCGCAAGCCCGCACACAACGCAACGGGGCGGTGGCCATGGCACTGCTGCTGGTCTACATCGTCTGGGGCACTACCTATTTCGCCATTGGTATTGCGCTGCAGAGCATGCCGCCACTGCTGATGAATGCCATCCGTTTTTTGTGCGCCGGTGGCGTGATGCTGCTGATTGCGCTGTGGCAAGGCCATGCATTGCCCACGTGGGTGCAATGGCGCAACTCGGCGGTGGTGGGAGGCTGCATGGTGTTTTTGGCCATGAATCTGATGGGCTTTGCGCAAAAGCTCGGCATCGGCTCGGGCCTGATGGCCACGGTGGTCACCACCATGCCCATGTGGCTGGCGTTGTGGTCGCGCTGGGGCGGCGAGCGCGTGCCATTCACCAGCTGGATCGGCCTGGCGCTGGGCGTGGTGGGCGCACTGCTGCTGGCGCTGGAAGGTGACTTTTCCGCCACTTGGCTGGGGGCGCTGCTGGCCTTTGGTGCGCCGCTGGCCTGGAGTGTCGGTTCGTATGCCTCGCGCAAGCTGTCGCTGCCCGCGCCCGCCATGGCATCGGCCGCGCAGTGGTTTGCGGGGGGCGCCATGGGGCTGGTGGTGGCGTTGTGGTTTGAGCCGTTGAGCGCCCTGGGCCAGGTCACTGCCAAGTCGTGGGCAGCGTGGGTCTACCTGCTGGTGTTTGGCACGCTGATAGCGCTCAATGCGTACCTGTGGCTGCTGCAGAACACCTCCGCAGCGCTGGCAGGCAGCTACTCGTTTGTGAACCCTGCGGTGGCTTTGCTGGTGGGCGTGGCGCTGGGGGGCGAACTGCTGACGGGCTGGGTGTTTGCCGCGCTGCCGTTGATCGGAGCGGCGCTGGCGTTCATTCTGTACGGGCAAGCGCTGCAGCGGTGGCTGGAAAAGCTCAGTCCGGGATTACAGCGGTTGCTTCAATCTCGATCTTCGCGCGCTCTTCCATAAGCCCCGCCACCTGCACACAGGCCATGGCCGGAAAGTTCTTGCCCAGCACTTCGCGGTAAACCGCGCCCAGCTCCTTCAGGCGGCTGTTGTACTCGTTGCGGTCGGTCACGTACCAGGTCAGCCGCACCAGGTGTTCGGGGCCTGCGCCACCGGCTTCCAGCACTGCGCGCACGTTCAGCAGCGTCTGCTTGGTCTGGGCGATGAAATCGTCGCTCTCAAACTGCTGCTGCGCGTTCCAGCCGATCTGGCCGCCGGTAAAGACCATCGTGCCGCGTGCGGCCACGCCGTTGGCGTAGCCCTTGGGGGTGACCCAGCCTTCGGGCTGCAAAAGGGTGTTTTTCATCGTCATGTTGTTTTTGTGGAAGTGGGCGATGCGGCGGAGGGTGATGCGGCCGCACCCTGGCGCAGCTTGAATCGCTGCAGCTTGCCGGTTTCGGTGCGGGGCAGTGCGGTCACAAACTCCACCACGCGTGGGTATTTGAACGGGGCGATGGTGGCCTTCACGTGGTCCTGCAGGGTCTTGACCATGGCGGCGTCGCCGGTGTGGCCGGGCTTCAAGACGCAGATGGCCTTGACCACCATGCCGCGCTCTTCGTCGGGCACGCCGATCACGCCGCACTCGGCCACGGCAGGGTGGCGCAGCAGGGCGTCTTCGACCTCGGGGCCACCCACGTTGTAGCCCGCGGTGATGATCATGTCGTCGTCGCGCGCCTGATAGAAGAAGTAGCCGTCGGCGTCTTGCGTGAACGCATCGCCGGGGTAGTTCCAGCCGTCCTTCACGTACTTGGCCTGGCGGGGGTCGTCGAGGTACTTGCAACCCGTGGGGCCGATCACGGCGAGTTTGCCCACGGTGCCGCGCGGCAGCTCGTTGCCGTTGTCGTCCACCACCTTCGCGGTGTAGCCGGGCACCACCTTGCCGATGGCGCCGCGCCGGCTCTCACCGCCGGGCGAGGAAATGAAGATGTGGAACATCTCGGTGGCGCCGATGCCGTCCGTCATGTCCAGGCCGGTCGCCTCCTTCCACAGCTGGCGCGTGGCGTCCGGAAGCCCTTCGCCTGCGCTCACGCTGGTGCGCAGCTTGGGCAGGCCGATCTGCCTGGCGAACGGTGCCATCTGCCGGTAGAACGTGGGTGCTGTGTAGCAGATGGTCACGCCCGCATTGCGCATCAGGCGCACCATGGTTTCAGGGGTGTAGGGCTGATCGGGGAAGTACACGCTGGCACCCGCCCACATGGGGAACACGAGCAAGCCACCGAGGCCAAAGGTGAATGCCAGCGGCGGCGAGCCCGCCACAATGTCGTCGGGCGTGGCGCGCAGCACATGGCGCGGCCAGGCCTCGCAGCCCGCCAGCACATCGCGGTGGGTGTGCACGGCGGCCTTGGGCGCGCCGGTGGTGCCTGAAGTGAAGGCCATCAGCGCGATGTCGTCCGCCGCCGTCGGGCAGGGTGCCGTGGTGCCGGGCTTGGCCTGTGCGCGCTGGAGCAGGTCGGCCGCATCGGGCGCGGTGTGGAACGGCACGATGGTGGCCAGCACCGGGTGCTGTGTTTGTGCCGTCTGCAGCTCCGCCAGCAGGCGGCCGTCGCACAGCGCCAGCGTGGGCTGGGCGCGGTCGATGATGCTGCCAAGCTCCACCGCGCGCAGCAGGGGCATGGTGGCCACCGCAATCAGACCGGCGTAGACCGTGCCCAGCCAGGCCAGCGCCATCTCCACCGTGTTGCCGCCGCGCAGCAGCACGCGGTTGCCGGGCACCAGGCCGTGGTCCTGCGTGAGCACCTCGGCAATGCGCGCGGCTTCGGTGCGGGCGTCGCGGTAGGTGTAGGTGCGGTGCGGGCCGCGCAGCAGGGGGCGGTCGATGTGGCCAGCGCGCTCGGCCTGGTCGAAGAGGGCGTGCACGAGGTTGGCCTGGTCTGCGATCTGCAGCTCGGGCAGGTCGTAGCGCAGCGTGGGCCAGGCCTCAGGCGGTGGCAGACGGTCGTGCACGAAATGGTCGGGCTGGGCGGAGGGGGCTTTCATGCGTTTACTCCTGCAGAACGGCCTTGCCGATGATCAGTTGCTGCACCTCGGTCGCGCCTTCGTAGATGCGCAGCGAGCGGATGTCGCGGTACAGCGACTCGACCTTGCTACCCACCTCCACACCGCGCCCGCCGTGCAGCTGCAGCGCCATGTCGATCACACGCTGGGCGTTTTCGGTGGCGGTCATTTTTGCCATGGCTGCCTCGGCGGTGAAGCGCGTCTGGCCGGTGTCGCGCAGCCAGGCCGCGCGGTAGGTGAGCAGCGCGGCGCTGTCCACCAGTGCGGCCATTTCGCCGATCTTGGCCTGCGTGAGCTGGAAGTCCGCGAGCGTCTGGCCGAACATGCGGCGTTGGCGGGCGTGGTGCACGGCCTCGGCCAGCGCGCGGCGCGCCATGCCCAGCGCAGCGGCGGCGACCGACGCGCGGAAGATGTCCAGCGTGCGCATGGCCAGCTTGAAGCCGCCGTTTTCTTCGCCCAGCAGCGCCGCGGCAGGCACGTTGCAGTTGGTGAATTGCAGCGTCGCCAGCGGGTGCGGCGCCATCACATGGATATGGCGCGAGGCGTCCAGGCCCGGCGTGTTCGCATCGACGATGAAGGCGCTGATGCCTCGCGTGCCGCCGCTCGGGTTGGTCTTGGCGAACACGCAGTAGAAGTCGGCGATGCCGCCGTTGCTGATCCAGGTTTTGGTGCCGTTCAAGCAAAAAGTGCCTGTAGCGCTAGTCGAATCTGTGCTGGCAGCTATGGTTTGCATAGCGCCCACATCTGACCCCGCCTCGGGCTCGCTCAGCGCGAACGCAGCAATCAGTTCGCCACGCGCCACGCCTTGCAGGTAGTGCGCCTGCTGCGCGGAGCTGCCCGCCAGCGTGATCGCACCGCTGCCCAGCCCCTGCATCGCAAACGCAAAGTCCGCCAGCGGCGAGTGGTAGGCCAGCGTCTCGCGCAGCAGCACCAGCGCGCGCGAGTCGAGCGCGGGCAGCGCGCCGCCGTGTGCGGCGGGCACGCAGTAGCGCAGCCAGCCGCCCGCGCCCAGGCGCTGCACCCAGTCGCGACAGGCGGCGCGGTCGTCGGTTTCATCCACCTCTTGCGCGGCAGCCCAGGGCACCAGGCCCTCGGCCAGCGCGCGGTGGGCATCGTCAAAAAAGGGCAGGGCCAGGTGCGCCGTCGAGGGCGGGCGTGGGGCCGGGGGCGTTGCAACGTGCATGGGTTCAATCTCCCTGGAACACGGGCTTTTGCTTGGCAGCGAACGCTTCGTAGGCGCGGCGGAAGTCTTCGGTCTGCATGCAGATGGCCTGCGCCTGCGCCTCGGCCTCGATGGCCTGCTCGATGGTCATGTTCCACTCCTGGCTCAGCATGGTCTTGGTCATGCCGTGGGCGAAGGTGGGACCATCGGCCAGCGCGCGGGCGGTGGCCTGCACGTTCGCCAGCAGGTCAGCGCTCTCATACAAATCGTTGAAGAAGCCCCAGGCCAGGCCTTCGTGCGCTGTCATCGCGCGGCCGGTGAACAGCAGTTCGCTGGCGCGGCCCTGGCCGATCATGCGCGGCAGCAGCGCGCAGGCGCCCATGTCGGCCCCGGCCAGGCCCACGCGGGTGAACAGGAACGCAGTCTTGGTGGCCTCGGTGCCGTAGCGCATGTCGCAGGCCAGCGCCATCATGGCGCCTGCACCGGCGCAGATGCCGTCGATGGCGCCCAGCACGGGCTGCGGGCAGGCGCGCATGGCCTTCACCAGGTCGCCCGTCATGCGCGTGAACTCCAGCAGTTCGGGCATGGTCATGGTGGTCAGCGGGCCGATGATCTCGTGCACGTCGCCGCCCGAGCAAAAGTTGCCGCCCGCGCCGGTGACGACGATGGCCTTCACGTCGGTGGCAAAGCGCAGCGCATAAAAGAAGTCGCGCAGCTCCGAATAGCTCTGGAAGGTCAGAGGGTTCTTGCGGTCCGGCCGGTTGAGCATGACGGTGCCCACGCCGCCCGCAAAGCTCCAGCTGAAATGCTCGGCCACATAGCTGGCCTGCGGGTTGAACTGCTCGCGCATGGGGTTGCTCGCCCCGATGTAGTGCTTCATTCGGCTGTCTCCAAAGAGTTGTTCTGTGTGTGTTCCTTGACCTTGCCCAGCAGGCGGTACAAGGTGGCGATGTCGCGCTCGCCCAGCGTGGCGAAGGCTTCGACGATCCATTGCTCGTGCTGGCGCGCCATGGTGTTGAACTGTTCGCGGCCTTGGGGTGTGAGGCGCACCAGGTACGCACGGCGGTCGCCCTCTACGTCCATGCGCTCGACCAGCCCTTCGGCCACGAGCTGGTCGGTGATGCCGGTGATGTTGCCGCTCGTCACCATCATGCGGCGCGAGAGTTCCTTCATCTTCATGCCATCGGGCGCGCGCTCCAGCTGCGCCATCAGGTCAAAGCGTGGCAGCGTGGTGTCGAACTGCGCGCGCAGGTGGCTGCGCACCTGCTTCTCGATGAGCTGGGTGCAAGTGAGCAGGCGCAGCCACAGGCGCAGGGCCTCGGGGTGTTCGCTGGGGGCGGCGCCGTGCAGGCGGGCTTCGAGGTCCATGGGGGTTTACTCGATGGCTGCGGGTTTGCTGGATTCCTGCGCCGGTGCGGCCAGCGCAGCCATCTGCTTTTGCTTGGCAATCTCGCGCAGCATCTGGTCGCGACCGCTGTGGTACTGCACCGGCCAGTCGGTGTGCGCAGCGGCCACCGGGCTCAGTTGCGCGGCGGCATGCAGCGTCCAGGCCGGGTCGGCCAGGTGGGGGCGGGCGATGGCGCACAAATCTGCGCGACCAGCGGCGATGATGCTGTTGGCATGGTCGGCCTCGGTGATTGCGCCCACGGCCATGGTGGCAATCCCCACCTCGTTGCGGATGCGGTCGGCAAACGGCGTCTGGTACATGCGGCCGTACACCGGGCGGGAGTTGCGCGTGGTCTGGCCTGAGGACACGTCGATCAGGTCCGCGCCAGCGGCCTTGAACAGGCGCGCGATGGCAATGGCGTCGTCGGCGGTGTTGCCTTGGCCTTCCTGCAGCCAGTCGTGCGCCGAGATGCGCACGGAGAGCGGCTTGTCGGCGGGCCACACGGCGCGCAGCGCGGTGAACACTTCCAGCGGGTAGCGGCAGCGGTTCTCCAGGCTGCCGCCGTATTCATCGGTGCGCTGGTTGGTAGCGGGGCTGAGGAAGCTGGCCAGCAGGTAGCCGTGCGCGCAGTGCAACTCCAGCCAGTCAAAGCCGCAGGCCACGGCCCGGCGGGCGCTGTCCACAAACGCGGCGGTCACGCGGTCCATGTCGGCGCGGGTCATGGCGGCAGGTGTCTGGTTCTGTGCACCATAGGCGATGGGGCTGGCGGCCAGCAGCGGCCAGTTGCCCGTCTCCAGCGGCTCGTCCGTGCCTTCCCAGCCCACGCGCGTGGAGCCCTTGGGGCCGCTGTGGCCCAGCTGCAGGCCGATCTTGGCTGTGCTGCTGCCGTGCACAAAGTTCACGATGCGCGCGAAGGCGGCTTGCTGGGCATCGTTCCACAGCCCCGGGCAGGCGGGTGTGATGCGGCCTTCGGGCGTGGGGCTGGTCATCTCGACCATCACCAGGGCGGCGCCGCCCAGCGCGCGCGCGCCCAGATGCACCAGGTGGAAGTCCTGCGGCACGCCCTCGACCGCGCTGTAGGTGGCCATGGGCGAGACAACGATGCGGTTCTTGAGCGTGAGGCCCTTGAGCGTGAAGGGCGTGAGCATGGGCGGAATCGCCGCCTTGCCGCGTGCGAGCCAGGCCTCGTAACCCTCCAGCCACGCCGCATCGCGCAGCCGCAGGTTCTCGTGGCTGATGCGCTGGCTGCGCGTGAGCAGCGAATACGTGAACTGCTCGATGGGCATGCCGGTGTAGCGCGCCACGTTTTCAAACCATTCGGTGCTGTTGCGTGCGGCGTTCTGGATCTTGAGCACCTCCACGCTGCGGCGCGCCTCGTAGTGCTGCAGCACCTCATCGATGGGCAAGCCGGTCGCAAACTCATTGGCCAGGTCGATGGCATCTTCCAGCGCCAGCTTGGTGCCGCTGCCGATGGAGAAATGCGCCGTGTGCGCGGCGTCGCCCATCAGCACGATGGGCACCTGCTTGCCCCCAACGCTCTCGCGGTGCACCCAGGTGTTGCAGATCACGCGTGGAAAGCGAATCCAGTTGGCCGAGCCGCGCAGGTGGGTGGCGTTGCTGATGAGGGCGTTGCCGTCCAGGTACTTCGCGAAGAGCTTTTCGCAAAACGCAATCGCCTCGGGCTGCTCCATCTGGTCCAGGCCGTGGGCCTTCCACACGGCCTCGGGCGTTTCGACGATGAAGGTGGAGGTGTCGGCGTCGAACTGGTAGGCGTGCGCCTGGAACCAGCCGTGCTCGGTCTGTTCGAACGCGAAGGTGAAAGCGTCGAACTTCTTCTTGGTGCCCAGCCACACGAAGCGGCACTGGCGCAGATCGATGTCGGGTTGGTAGACGCTGGCGTAGCGGGTGCGGATGCGGCTGTTGAGGCCGTCGCTGGCGATGACCAGGTCGGCGTGGTACTGCGCGGCGAGCGCCTGGTCGTCGGCCACGTCGGTCTCGAACACCAGCTCCACGCCCAGCGCCAGGCACCGGTCCTGCAGGATGTTGAGCAGCCGCTTGCGGCCAATGCCGCAAAAGCCGTGGCCGGTGGAGCGCACGCTGCGGCCCTTGAAAAACACCTCGATGTCGTCCCAGTGGTTGAACGCATCGCCGATGAGCGCGGCCGTGGGCGCGTCGGCGGCCTGCAGGTTGGCCAGCGTCTGGTCGGACAGCACCACGCCCCAGCCGAAGGTGTCGAACGGTCGGTTGCGCTCGACCACCGTGATGCGGTGGGCGGGGTTCTGCTGCTTCATCAGCAGGGCGAAATAGAGACCGGCGGGCCCGCCGCCAATGCAGAGGATGTTCATGTCAAAATAGTTTAGACCTAAACAAAATGCTGTCAATGGGGTTGCTCCCTGCCGCCAGAGCGTGCCGCCGCTGTAGGACAGACTCTGAAAAGCCGGGCTGCGTGTTGACGCGCTGCAGCATGACTTCAAGAATCCTTGGCATGACGCACTTGCTGCATACCCTGGAGGGGCGGCTGGCGACCCTGCCGGTGCCCATGGCGGTGGAGCTGCCGGCGGGTCAGCACCTGGGCGCGCCCGACCCGGCGGTGGTGCTGCGCTTTCGGGACCGCATGGCGCTGGTCGCGCTGGCCTCTGGCGATATCGGTCATGTCGGGGCCGCCATCGTCGAGGGCCGCGTGGCGCTGGAGGGCGGCATGCGTGATCTGATGGCAGCAGCCACAGGCCTGCTGACGCGCGACCCCGCACGCGACCAGCACCATGGCTGGTGGCGCAGGGTGCTGGGGCGCGCGCGGTCCATGGCAGCACACACGCTGGCGCATGACGCGCGGCAGGTGCAGTTCCACTACGACCTGTCGGATGACTTCTATGCGCTGTGGCTGGACCCGCGCCGCGTGTATTCGTGCGCCTACTACCGGTCACCCGAACTTACCCTGGCCCAGGCGCAGGAGGCCAAGCTCGACCACATCTGCCGCAAGCTGCAGCTGCAGCCGGGCGACCGGTTCCTGGACATTGGGGCGGGCTGGGGCGGCCTGCTGCTGTGGGCGGCCGAACATTACGGGGTGGACGCAACCGGCATCACGTTGTCGCGCAACCAGCATGCGCATGTGCAGCGGCTCATCCACGAGCGAGGGCTAGAGGGACGGGTGCGCGTGCAGTTGGTGGACTATCGCGAGTTGCACGTGGACCAGCCCTTTGACAAGATCGCCTCGGTGGGCATGTTCGAGCACGTGGGGCGTGCGCAGATGGGCCGCTACTTCAACACCGTGGCGCGCCTGCTGCGCCCGGGAGGGCTGGCGCTGAACCATGGCATCACCGCCGGGGGCGTCGACAACGCGCAGTTGGGCGCCGGCATGGGCGACTTCATCGAGCAGTACATCTTCCCGGGCGGTGAGCTCCTGCATGTGAGCACGGTGCTGCAGGACCTGGCCCGCGCGGGCCTGGAGATGGTGGATACCGAGAACCTGCGCCCGCACTACGCGCGCACGCTGTGGGCATGGTCCGATGGCCTCGAAGCCCGATTGCCGGCAGCCCGTGGGGTGCTGGCTGCACAAGCGGGCGCGGAGCAGTCGGATAAGGTCTTGCGTGCCTACCGCTTGTATCTCGCGGGCAGCGCCCTCGGCTTTGAACGGGGCTGGATGGCGCTGCACCAGATGCTGGCCATCAAGCCGGATGGCGATACCGCCAAGGGCGCTGTACCCGGCGCACAATCGAGTTATCCCTTCACCCGCGACCATATGTACGCGGCCCGTAAGACCCGCTTTGAAACTCTCTCTAAAACCCTCTCTGACAACCTTTCTGACAGGCCTTTGACCATGCTCTACAAGTTCAAATCCCGTGCCACTGCCGACCTCATCATGCTCGAACCCCAGGGGCGCCAGATCGTGACCATCATCGGCAAGACCCCTGGCAGCAGCGGCATCGTGACCGCTGCGCAAATCCCTGCCGCCATTGCTGCGCTGGAAGCCGCCGTCATCGCCGACGAAGCCCAGCCCGAAGCCCAGGAAAACGATGAATCCGCCGCTGAGGAGCGCCACGACGTGGTGCGCCTGCGCCAACGCGCAGCGCCCTTCATCGAGATGCTCAAGCGCAGTGCGGCGGCAGATGTGGACGTGGTGTGGGGCGTATGACCTGAGGGCAGGCGGGTTCGCAAATCGCTCAAAGCGCAATGCGCACTTCCCAAGGAAGGTGCGTTGCCAGTCCCATCCACTCACCCGCAGCAATCCGTCGCAGGCCACGCTGCGATCTTCGCCGTTGCAGTAGTGTCTGCCGTCAGTCCACCTTGGCGCCAGACGTCTTCACCACCTGCGCCCACTTCTTGTGTTCGTTGTCGATGTGCTTGGCAAATTCTGTGGGCGTGTTGCCGCCGGGGATCGCACCCTGGGCCAGCAGCCGCTCCTTCATAGCAGGGGTGGCCAGTGACTTGGCGACTTCCTGCTGAATGCGGTTCACGATGTCGGGGGGTGTACCCGCTGGGGCCAGCAGGCCGAACCAGGAGCTGGCCTCGTAGCCCTTGAGCGTGGGGCCGCCCGCCTGCTCCACCGTGGGCACATCGGGCAGGGCGCCCGAGCGCTCGGAGCTGGTCACGGCCAGCGCGGTGAGTTTGCCGGCCTTGATCTGCGCCATGGACGAGGGCAGGTTGTCGAACATCACGTCCGCGTTGCCCGCCACCATGTCCATCAGTGCGGGGCCGGAGCCCCGGTAGGGCAGGTGCAGCATGAAGGTGCCGGTCATGCTCTTGAACAGCTCGCCAGCCAGGTGGATCGACGTGCCGTTGCCGCTGGAGGCCATGTTCATCTTACCGGGGTTGGCCTTGGCCACGCGGATGAAGTCCTGCACGTTGTGAATGCCCTGGGCCTTGGCCTTGTCGGCGTTCATCACCATCACGTTGGGTACGGCGGCTACCAGGGTGATGGGCACAAAGTCCTTGATGGGGTCGTAGGGCAGCTTGGCGTACAGCGCGCGGTTGATGCCGTGGGTGCCCACGGTGCCCATCAGCAGGGTGTAGCCGTCGCCGGGCGACTTGGCCACCAACTCTGCACCCACGTTGCCACCCGCGCCTGCTCGATTGTCAACGATGAACTGCTGCCCGAACGCTTTGGACAGCTCGGGCGCCATGGCGCGGGCCAGGATGTCGGTGGTGCCACCGGGCGCAAAGGGCACGACGATGCGTACCGGCTTGGTGGGCCATGCGCCCTGGGCGCGCGCCATGGTGGGCAGCAGCGCCGCCGCGCAGGCTAGCGCAACGGTGCTGGCGGCCAGGGCCATCACCTGGCGACGGCGCGCGTGGAGTGGATGCGCAGCGGTTGCGGCATCCGATGAGCCGGATGAGCGAGTGGGTGCGTGGAGGGGAGTGCGTGCCATGGAGATCAATCCTTGATGTCGGGGAGAAGAGAAAGGTCTGCTGGGGTTCTACGCGCGTTGGCGCAGTGGGGGCAGATGGATAACCCCAATCCTGGTGGCGCAGGGCATCTGCAGCCCGCAATATCGCGCGCACGGTCCGTTCAACAGCCCACCCGCGCCCATGAAAAAAGCCGCAACACGTCGTGCGACGTGGCGGCTTTGGGGAGGTGCTGGCAGGGCAGCGTTTAGAGCCCTACCGGGTGCGAGAGGATCAGTCCGCGTAGGTGCCTGCGGCCTTGATGACGGCGCCCCACTTGTCGATCTCAGCGGCCACGAACTTCTTGTGCTCAGGGCCTTCAATGCGTTTGTCGGTGATGACCACGGCGCCCAGGGCTTCCTGCTTCTTGATGAACTCTGGGTCCTTCAGAGCGGCCTTGAGCGCTTCGTTGATCTTCTTTTGCACATCGGCGGGTGTGCCCTTGGGGGCGTACAGGCCGTGCCAGATGCTCACGTTGAAGTCCTTCAGACCCGATTCCGCCAGGGTGGGAAGGTCTTTGAGCGCAGGGGTGGTCAGGCGCTTGGAGGTGGTCACGGCATAGGCCTTGACCTTCTTGCCTTCGATCTGGCTGGTGGTGTTGGTGGTCTGGTCGCACAGCAGGTCGATCTGGCCGCCGATCAGGTCGGTGATGGCAGGGGCCGTGCCTTTGTAGGGCACATCGGTCATATCGGTCTGCAGCGCTGCCTTGAACATCAGGCCGCACAGGTGCGAGGCAGCGCCCAGGCCGGCGTTGCCCAGGTTGATCTTGCCCTTGTTCTGCTGAATCCAGGCCGTCAACTCCTTGAAGTTGTTGGCTGGCATGGTGGGGCGAGCTATCAGCGTCATGGGCACTTCGTTGACCATGCCCAGGTATTCAAAGTCGTTGGGCACGCTGAACGACAGCTTGCGGTACAGCGCGGGCATGGTGGACATGCCGATGTGGTTGAGCAGCAGTGTGTAGCCATCGGGCGTTGCACGGGCCACGCGGGCGGCGCCAATGGAGCTGCCGGCACCGGCGGTGTTGTCCACCACCACGGTGGCGCCCAAAGGCTTGCGCAGCGCTTCGGCCAGGTCGCGGGCCACGCGGTCGGTGGGGCCACCGGCGGCGAAGGGCACCACGATGGTGACCGTCTTGTCCTTGGCGGGGAAGTCCTGCGCGTGGGCGCCAAAGGCAAGCACTGCAGCGGCAGCGACGAGGGCGAGTTTCAGCATTGTTTTCATGGGTGCTCCTGTAAATGACGGGCCATGATAGCGAGGGGCATTTCTGCCAACATTGCGGATAGTACGTAGCACACAGGCCGCATGGTCTTTAAGCCAAATGGCCCGGTAGCGCTGGTATTTATTGTCTTGAATGCTATTTAATGAATAGCAAATGTTAGGGTAAACACTGCGGTGCCCCCGTGTGCGAAATGGCCTTGTTTTGCGCTGTCGCAAGGCCGGATGCCCTGTCTGATCGATTGATGTGCATACACATCTTTTGCATGCCGCACGCACTCCGCCTTCGCAGTCCAGCGTGGCGCCTTGGCTTGCGCAGCGAGATCTTCAACAGGCGCCCAGGTCGCCTGCCATTGCGCGCGTGCGCACTGGCAGGCGGGCGCAACTGCTGAAAGAGCTATTTGTAGCTGCGTGCGTCTTCGATCACCTTGCCATCGTTGGGCAGTGTGCCGGGCGGCACCATCTGCACCTCGCCGCGCAGCTTGGTCACTTCGCGGATCGCGTCGCCGAGCTGGTGGGCCAGGCCCTCGGCGGTCTCGGTGGTTTCGACCTGCAGCACCATCTGGTCATTGGCCATTTCGCCGCTGACCACAAGCCGGGCGCGCTGAACCTGCGGAAAGCGACGCGCAATGGTGGCGATCTGCCCAGGGTGCACAAACATGCCACGCACCTTGGTCGTCTGGTCGGCCCGGCCCATCCAGCCCTTGATGCGGGTGTTGGTGCGACCGGTGGGGCACTGGCCTGGCAGCACGGCGGACAGGTCGCCGGTGCCAAAGCGGACCAGCGGATAGTCGGGGTTGAGCGTGGTGATGACCAGCTCGCCCACCTCGCCCTCGGGCACCGGGTCGCCGGTGCCGGGACGCACGATCTCGACAATCACGCCTTCGTCCAGCACCAGGCCTTCGCGTGCCGAGGTTTCATAGGCAATCAGGCCCAGGTCTGCCGTGGCATAGCACTGGTAGCCCGCGATGCCGCGCTCGGCAAACCAGTCGCGCAGCGAGGGCGGAAACGCCTCGCCCGACACCAGCGCTTTGGTGACGGTGGGCAGGGCCACGCCCATCTCGGCGGCCTTCTCGACAATGATTTTCAGAAAGCTGGGCGTGCCGATGTAGCCCGCCGGTTTCAGCTCGGCCATGGCCTGCACCTGCTGCTCGGTCTGGCCGGTGCCGCCGGGGAACACGGTGCAGCCCAGCGCGTGGGCGCCGGTCTCCATCATCGAACCTGCAGGCACAAAGTGGTAGCTGAAGCTGTTGTGGATCAGCTCTCCGCTGCGAAAGCCCGCCGCGTGGATCGCGCGCGCCATGCGCCAGTAGTCACGCCGCGTGCCCTCGGGCTCGTAGATGGTGCCGGGGCTGGCGAACACGCGGGTCATGCCGGGCCCGAAGTTCAGCGCGCTGAAGCCACCAAACACATTGGCCGCGCGGCCCGCCTGCTGCCGCTCCAGCAGCTCGTACTTGCGCGTGACGGGCAGTTGCGCCAGCGCCGCGCGGCTGGTGACGGTCGATGCATCCACGCCCGCCAGGATGCTGGCAAAGGCGGGCGACGCCTTCTGGGCATGGGCGATCTGCTGCGGCAGCGCCGCCATCAAGGCCGCTTCGCGCTCGGCGGGGCTGCGCGTTTCCAGGGCGTCATAGAACGTGCTCATGCCTGGGTTCCTTGTGAGAAGGTGGTTTTGAATGAAATCAGCCTCTAGCGCTTATCCATAAAGCGCAAGCAGCTATGAAATTAAGAGTGAATTCGTTCAGCGTCTGAAAAGGATTACGGCCCTGGTCGCCCGCGCTGCCGAAGGCCAGCGCACCCGTGGAACTGGCTTTGCCAGACCGCCGGGTGCCTCCCCCTGAGGGGGAAGGCGCGCAGCGCCACAGGGGGCATGTCAGGCCAGCCAGCGCTTGCGCCGCTTGTAGCTTTTGACATCCTTGAAACTCTTGCGCTCGCCGCCGCCCACGCCCAGGTAGAACTCCTTGACGTCCTCGTTGTTGGCCAGGTCGCTCGCAGCGCCGTCCATCACCACGCGGCCGCTTTCCATGATGTAGCCGTAGTCCGAATATTTGAGGGCCATGTTCGTGTTCTGCTCGGCCAGCAGGAAGGTGACCTTCTCCTTGGTGTTCAGGTCCTTCACGATGTTGAACACCTCCTCCACGATCTGCGGCGCGAGGCCCATGGAGGGTTCATCGAGCAGCACCATGCTGGGGTTGGCCATGAGCGCGCGGCCGATGGCGCACATCTGCTGCTCGCCGCCCGATGTGTAGGCGGCCTGCGAGGTGCGGCGCGTCTTGAGGCGCGGGAAGTAGTTGTAGACCTTCTCTAGGTTGGCCGTGATCTCGGCCTTGCTGGTGCGGGTGTAGCTGCCCGTCATCAGGTTCTCTTCAATGGTCAGGTGGGCAAAGCAGTGACGTCCCTCCATCACCTGCACCACACCGCGCTGCACCAGGTCGGCGGGCGAGAGGTTCTCGATGCGCTCGCCACGCAGCTCAATACTGCCCTTGGTCACCTCACCCCGCTCGCCCTGCAGCAGGTTGGAGATGGCGCGCAGAGTCGTCGTTTTGCCCGCCCCGTTGCCCCCCAGGATGGCCACGATGCTGCCCTCGCGCACCTGCAGCGAGACGCCCTTGAGCACCAGGATCACGTGGTTGTAAATGACTTCGATGCCGTTGACGTTGAGAACGATGTTGCTGTTGGAGTCCATGGTCTTGCCTTCCTGTACCAATCCAAAAGGTTGTGGGTCAACCCTTTGGATTGGCGGCTGCTCCCGAGAGCGCAACCGCGAATCACTGGCCGTTGAAACGGTCGCAACCTGAAATACCAGTGCCACCGTGCAAGGGCCGTCCCGCCGCGCTGGTGGCGTCCCCCTTCCCGCAGCGCGAAGCGCTAAGAGAGAAGGGGGAAGCGGCAAAGCCGCTCAGGGGGATGTACTTAGCTCTGGCAGTCCGCTGCGTCGCGGCGCGTCATCTTCTTGTCGGCCAAATACTTGTCCGCACCGGCCTTGACCATGGGCTTCAGGATCTGCTCATCGGCCTGGTACCAGTCGGACGAGAAGTTCCACTTGCTGCCGTCCCAGGTGTGCACGCGCGCCCAGGTGGAGCCCATGTGGTCGGCGCAGCTGGTGGACAGCGGACGCATCACGCCGCCAAAGCCCAGCGCGTCCAGCTTCTTCTGGTCCAGGGCCAGGTTTTCCATGCCCCAGCGCACTTGCTCGCCGGTCATGACCTTGCCCTTGCCAAAACGCTCCTGGGCGCGGCGCACCGACTCGACGGCCAGCATCTGGATGATCACGCCGCGCGTGTACAGCACCGAGCCCACTTCGTCCTTGGGACCCGTGCCCTGGCCCTTGTCGTGCACGTGCTTCAGGATGTCCTGGATCACCTTGGGCTGCTGGCCCGAGGTGTTCAGCGCCAGTGCGTTGTAGCCTTTGGCACCTTCGCCCACGTCACGCACATCGGGCTCGGCACCGGCCCACCACACGCCGTACATCTTGTCGCGGGGGTAGCCCGTGGCTTGGGCTTCCTTCAGCGCGGTGGAGTTCATCACGCCCCAGCCCCACAGCAGCACGTAGTCGGGACGGCTCTGGCGCACTTGCAGCCAGGTGGCTTTTTGTTCCACGCCGGGGGCGGTCACGGGCAGCATCTGCAGCTCAAAGCCGTGCATCTTGGCGCGCTCTTGCAGCAGCGGGATGGGCTCCTTGCCGAAGGGGCTGTCGTGGTACACCAGCGCGATCTTCTTGCCCTTGAGCTTGTCCAGGCCGCCATTGGCCTTGCCGATGTGCTGGATCAGGATGTCAGCGCCGGTCCAGTAGCTGCCCATGAACGGGAAGTTCCACTTGAACGCCTGGCCGTCCTGCGCCACCGACAGGCCGTAGCCCAGCGTCATCAGCGGGATCTTGTCCACGGGGGCTTTTTCGGTCAGCGCAAAGGTGATGCCGGTGGCCTGGGGGTCGAACAGCGAGACGCCGGGGCGGCTCTTCAGGCGCTCGTAGCACTCCACGCCACGGTCGGTGGCGTAGCCCGTTTCGCATTCTTCAAAAGTGAGCTTCACACCGTTGATGCCGCCGTCGCGGGCGTTGATCATCTTGATGTAGTCCTGCTTGCCGTTGGCCCATGGCACACCGTTCGGTGCGTAGGGGCCCGTGCGGTACGACAGCAGCGGGAAGAACTGCTCCTTGGCTTGTGCGAAGGCGCTCGTCGCGATGGACGAGGCACCGGCAGCAACCACCGCAGCGGCGATCACGATTTTCGAAAGCTTCATGGATGTCTCCTTTGGATGAATGTGTTGAAGCACGGGAAAAAACACGACAGACAGACAGTTAACGCGGCAATGCAACAGGCTCGTATCGGGACTTGCGAGTAAGGGGTTTCCTGCAGCGCGGTCTGATCAGTGCGGGAAGGGCCACAGGCGCAGCTTCTGCTTGGCGGTGGACCAGAGCTTGGCCAGGCCATGGGGCTCCACGATCAGGAACCACACGATCAGCGCACCGAAGATCATCAGCTCGGCATGCGACACGCCCGCCGTGGACACCTCGATGCCAAAGAGTCCCATGAAGGCGGGCAGGAACTGGTTGAGCACGATGGGCAGCACCACGATGAAGGCCGCGCCAAAGAAGCCGCCCATGATGGAGCCCAGCCCGCCGATGATCACCATGAACAGCAGTCGGAAGGACACTTCCACCGAGAACGCCGCAGGCTCCCACGCGCCCAGGTGCACAAAGGCCCACAGCGCACCGGCCATGCCCACGATGAAGGAGCTGACGGCAAACGCGCTGAGCTTGGCGTACATGGGGCGGATGCCGATGACGGCTGCTGCCACGTCCATGTCGCGGATGGCCATCCACTCGCGGCCAATCGCGCCGCGCACCAGGTTCTTGGCCAGCAGGGCCACCACCACCAGGATGGCCAGGCAGAAGAGGTATTTGCTGGTGGCGCTTTCGATGGGCATGCCCAGCACCTGCAGGTTGGTGACCGACACCGAGCCCGAGTCGGAGTTGTTGGTGAACCACTTGATGCGCAGGAACATCCAGTCGCTGAAGAACTGCGCGGCCAGCGTCGCCACCGCCAGGTACAGGCCCTTGACGCGCAGACTGGGCAGCCCGAACAGGATGCCAAAGAACGTGGCGCACAGCCCGCCCAGGATGAGCGCCGGAATCAGCGGCATGCCCGGAAAGCGCACGAAGAAGTTGTAGGCTCCATAGGCCCCTACGGCCATGAAGGCGCCCGAACCCAGCGAGATCTGGCCGCAGTAGCCCACGAGGATGTTCACCCCCAGGGCTGCCAGCGCCATGATGACGAAGGGGATCAGGATGGCGCGGAAGATGTAGTCGCTGGCCAGCATGGGCACGGCGATGAAGGCGATGGCCAGGATGATGCCGAAGGCAAGCCGGTCCTGCGCGATCGGGAAGATCTGCTGGTCGGCGCGGTAGCTGGTCTTGAACTGGCCGTTTTCGCGGTAGAGCATGTTTTATTTCTCCTTGTGAACCTTCGGGGTGGTGATCTTTTGGCTACGGGCACTGCGTGCCCTCCGCCGAAAAATCATTCTTCGCTGCGCGAAGCACCCTCCGGGCGGATCACGTGTTTCACACGCGATCAATGATTTTTTCGCCAAACAACCCCTGCGGCCTGAACAGCAGGAACACCAACGCCAGCACATACGCAAACCAGATCTCGATGCCCCCGCCCACGTAGGGGCCCAGGTACACCTCCGACAGCTTCTCGCCCACGCCGATGATCAGCCCGCCGATGATGGCGCCGGGCACCGAAGTCAGGCCGCCCAGGATCACCACCGGCAGTGCACGCAGAGCCACCGTGGTGAGCGAGAACTGCACGCCCAGCTTGCTGCCCCAGATCATCCCCGCCACCAGGGCCACGACACCCGCCACGCACCACACGATCACCCAGATGCGGTTGAGTGGAATGCCGATGGACTGGGCCGCCTGGTGGTCGTCGGCCACGGCGCGCAGGGCGCGGCCGGTGGAGGTCTTCTGGAAGAACACCGACAGCAGGGCCACCAGCGCGGCGGCGATGGCAGCGGCAATGACGTCTTCCTTGTTGATCAGAATGCCGCCCTGGAACATGGACTCCAGCGCAAAGATCGGGTCCTTGGGCATGCCCACGTCGATCTTGTAGATGTTGCTGCCGAACAGCGTCTGGCCCAGGCCTTCCATGAAGTAGGTGATGCCCAGCGTGGCCATGAGCAGCGTGGCGCCCTCCTGATTCACCAGATGGCGCAGCACCAGCTTCTCAATCAGCCAGGCCACCACAAACATGATGGCGCCGGCAATCACAAAGGCCGCCACGTTGGCCACGATGGGGTTCGTGATGCCGGTCCACTGCGGAATCCATTCGGCGAAGCGGGCCATGGCCAGGGCTGCGAACAGCACCATGGCGCCCTGCGCAAAGTTGAACACGCCCGAAGCCTTGTAGATCAGCACAAAGCCCAGCGCCACCAGCGAATACAGCATGCCGGCCATGAGGCCGCCGATCAGTGTTTCGAGAAAGAATGCCATGTTGTCGTCTCCTGATCAGTGCGAGGTGCCGAGGTAGGCACTGATCACGTCTTCGTTGCTGCGCACTTCGTCGGGCGTGCCGTCGCCGATCTTCTTGCCGTAGTCCAGCACCACCACGCGGTCGCTGATGTCCATCACCACGCCCATGTCGTGCTCGATGAGCACGATGGTGGTGCCGAACTCGTCGTTCACGTCCAGGATGAAGCGGCACATGTCCTGCTTCTCTTCCACGTTCATGCCGGCCATGGGTTCATCGAGCAGCAGCACCTGCGGCTCCATGGCCAGGGCCCGGCCCAGGTCCACGCGCTTTTGCAGGCCGTAGGGCAGCTGGCCCACGGGGGTCTTGCGATAGGCCTGGATTTCGAGGAAGTCGATGATGTGTTCGACGTATTCGCGGTGGCGGATTTCCTCGCGCTCGGCCGGGCCGATGCGCAGCGCCTGCATCAGCAGGTTGCTTTTGATCTTGAGGTTGCGGCCGGTCATGATGTTGTCGATCACGCTCATGCCCTTGAACAGCGCCAGGTTCTGGAACGTGCGCGCCACGCCCATCTCTGCCACTTGGCGGGAGTTCATGTGGTCAAAGGTCTTGCCCCGGAAGGTGATGGAGCCTTCGGACGGTGTGTACACGCCGTTGATGCAGTTGAGCATGGAGCTTTTGCCCGCACCATTGGGGCCGATGATGGCGCGGATCTCGTGCTCCTTCACATTGAAAGAGATGTCGGTGAGTGCCTTCACCCCGCCAAACCGGAGGCTGATGTTCTTGACGTCGAGGATGACGTCGCCGATCTTTTTGGTGGTCATGGTGGGGGGCTTCTCCAGCGGGTAGAGCGCGGGTTTCATGCGGCGGTCTTGACGGGTGTGAAGGTCTTGGCGTCCGAGATCTTGAGCGTGGCGCTCACGCTGCCGGTGCGGCCGTCCTCGAACTTGACCTGGGTCTCGATGTACTGCTCGGTGCGGCCGGCATACAGCGCATCGACGAGCACGCCGTACTTGTCGGCAATGAAGCCCCGACGGACCTTGTTGGTGCGGGTGAGTTCGCCGTCGTCGGCGTCCAGCTCCTTGTGCAGCACCAGGAAGCGGCTCACTTGGCTACCAGCCAGCATGCTGTCGCCCGCCAGGTCGGCGTTCACCTTCTCGATGCATTCGCGGATCAGCTCGTAGACCTCGGGCTTTTGCGCCAGGTCGGTGTAGCCGGCGTAGGGCAAGTTGCGGCGCTCGGCCCAGTTGCCCACGGCGTCGAAGTCGATGTTGACCATCACGCACACCTTCTCGCGCTTGTCGCCCAGGGCCACCACTTCCTTGATGTGTGGGAAGAACTTGAGCTTGTTCTCCACGTACTTGGGCGCAAACATGGCACCGTCGTTGGCACCACCCATGATGCGGCCCACGTCCTTCACGCGGTCGATGATCTTGAGGTGGCCGTGCGCGTCCAGAAAGCCTGCGTCGCTGGTGTGGTACCAGCCGTCCGCCGTCAGCACCTCGGCCGTGGCTGTGGGGTTCTTGTAGTACTCCTTGAGCAACCCGGCCGACTTGACCATGATCTCGCCGTTGTCGGCCACCTTGATCTGCACGCCACGAATCGGCACGCCCACCGTGTCGGCGCGGGCCTGGTTGTCGGGCTGCAGGCACACGAACACGGCGGTCTCGGTGGAGCCGTACAGCTGCTTGAGGTTGATACCGATGGAGCGGTAGAAGGTGAACAGGTCCGGGCCAATGGCCTCGCCCGCCGTGTAGGCCACGCGCACGCGGCTGAAACCCAGGTTGTTGCGCAGCGGGCCGTACACCAGCACGTTGCCCAGCGCGTACTTGATGCGGTCCAGCGTCCCCACGGGTTCGCCGTCCATGAGGGCCGGGCCCACGCGCTTGGCTACGCGCATGCAGGCCTCGAACATCTTGCGCTTCAAGGCGCCCGCGTCTTCCATGCGGATCATCACGCTGGTCAGCAGGCCTTCAAAAATGCGCGGCGGTGCAAAGTAGTAGGTGGGGCCCACTTCCTTGAGGTCGATGGTCACGGTGCTGGCCGACTCGGGGCAGTTGACCACGTAACCGCAGGCCAGCCACTGCGCATAGCTGAAGATGTTCTGGCCGATCCAGGCGGGCGGCAGGTAGGCCAGCACCTCTTCGCTGCTGGTGAGCTTGTCAAATTCGGCGCCAGCGCTGGCGCGGTCCAGCAGCGTGCTGTGGGTGTGCACCACGCCCTTGGGATTGCCCGTGGTGCCCGAGGTGAAGAACATCGCGGCCACGTCGCCGGGCTGGGCCTTGGCCACCTCGGCCTTGAACCAGCCGGGGTTCTTTGCCGCAAAGGCCTTGCCAGATTCGATCAGGGCGTCCAGCGAGGCCAGGCCGGGCTCCGAATAGTTGCGCAGGCCGCGCGGGTCGTCAAAGTAGATGTTGGAAATCTGCGGGCACTGCTCGCGGATTTCGAGCAGCTTGTCCACCTGCTCCTGGTCTTCCACCAGGCAGAAGCGCACCTCGGCGTTGTTCAGCGGGAAGATGCATTCGGCTGCCACCGCATCCTGGTACAGCGGCACGGGGATGGCGCCCAGCGACTGCGCGGCCAGCATGGTGGCGTACAGGCGGGGGCGGTTGGCTCCCACCACCACCATGTGCTCGTGGCGCTTCAGGCCCGCCAGGTGCAGGCCGGCGGCCACCTGTTCCACCAGGCGCACCAGGTCTGCCCAGCTGTGGGTTTGCCAGATGCCATATTCTTTTTCGCGCAGGGCCGGGGCCTCGGGGCGCTCGGCGGCGTGCTTGAGCAGCAGTTGCGGGAACGTGGTCAACATTGCAGGTTCCTGAAAGTGAGAAGGTGTCAGCCCGGTGACTGCCGGGCGCGCAAGCTTGTGATTGCGCGATGGGGGAATGCTAGGACCCACTTTGACGCCATCTTGTCTTGCCGACGACAATTTAGGGGTAACTCCTGGGTGGGTAAAACCCTGCCCACGGGCGGGCGGTATCCTCCGGGGCATGTACGCCCCGTTCTTCGGCCTTCAGCACCCGCCGTTCTCCATCGCCCCCGACCCCCGCTACCTGTTCATGAGCGAGCGGCACCGCGAGGCGCTGGCGCACCTGCTGTACGGCCTGGATGCGGGCGGCGGTTTTGTGCTGCTGACGGGCGAGGTGGGTGCGGGCAAGACCACGGTGTGCCGCTGCTTTCTGGAGCAGATCCCGTCGCACTGCAACGTGGCCTACATCTTCAACCCCAAGCTCACGGTGGGCGAGCTGCTGCGCTCCATCTGCGATGAGTTTGGTGTGCCGCACCAGCCCTCGGTGGCCGGGGTGGAAACGGTCAAGGATTACATCGACCCGCTCAATGCATCGCTGCTCGCGGCGCATGGCGCCGGGCGCAACACCGTGCTCATCATTGACGAGGCGCAGAACCTGTCGGCCGATGTGCTGGAGCAGCTGCGCCTCTTGACCAACCTGGAAACCAGCGAGCGCAAGCTGCTGCAGATCATCCTCATCGGCCAGCCCGAGCTGCGCACCATGGTCGCCAGGCCTGCGCTGGAGCAACTGGCCCAGCGCGTGATTGCGCGCTTTCACCTCGATGCGCTGAGCGCGCAGGAAACCCAGCAATACATCGCCCACCGCCTGGCCGTGGCGGGCCTGCAAGGGCCGCTGCCCTTCAGTCGCAGCGCCCTGCGGCGGGTGCATGCGCTGTCGCGCGGCATTCCCCGGCGCATCAACCTGCTGTGCGACCGGGCGCTGCTGGGCGCCTACGCGGCCGGGGTGCGCGAGGTCAGTGCCCGCATCGTCCAGCGTGCGGCGGCTGAGGTGTTTGATGCACCCGCGTCGGCCGCTGCAGCGCGCAGCGCCCGGGGCCAGTGGCCCCGCTGGGCGGTGGCCGGCCTGGGTGTGGCGGCGGGTGCCGCGCTGGTGGCGGGCGGCTGGGCACTGGGGACCTGGCCGCAATGGTCTCGGCAGGGCGTCGTGTCATCCACCGCGCCTGCGGGCGCCACGGCCAGCCAAACATCTGCCAGCGCGCCATCCAGCGCCCCGTCCAGTACCCCGCCCAGTACCCCGCCCAGCAGTGCTGCCAGCACTGCAGCGGTTACAACACCCACGGCGCCCGCGGCAGGGGCTTCGGCCCCGCGCGTCGCGGCGCCGGTGGCCATGTCGGACCTGCAGCAGTTTGTGGCCGCACTGCCCGCCAGCGACAACGCGGCCTGGCAGGCGCTGGCCTCGGCCTGGGGGGCCAGCGTGGCCGACGGGGCCGATGCCTGCGCCACCTTGCCGCGCGACGGCCTGCGTTGCTACCGCAACCGCCGCGCGGGCCTGAACCTGGTGCGGCAGATCGATCGCCCGGTGCTGCTCACGCTGTTTCCGTCCGAAGAGGGCGATGTGGCCGTCTCGGCCGTGCTGCGCCGTCTGGACGGCGACATGGCCACGCTCGAAGGCGCGGGCCGTGCGGTGCGCGTGCCGGTGGCCGAGCTGGCGCAGGTGTGGCGTGGCGACATGGCCACGCTGTGGCGCACGCCGCCCGACATGCCCGACAAGGGCGACCTGGCGGAGACCGCTGCCGGCGCCGCCTGGCTGGACCAGCAGCTGGCGACGACTGCGGCCGGTGGCTCGCGCGTTGGCGCACCGGCTGCGGGCCGTACGACCACGCCGGCCCAGCGCCAGGCACGCATCCAGCGCTTCCAGCTGGCCCAGGGGGTGACCCCGGACGGCCGGGCGGGGCCCTTGACCCTCATGCTGCTCAACCGTGTCAACGGCGTGAGCGAACCGCGCTTGCGCACCGGAGGCTGAACCCAGTGTCTTACATCCTTGACGCGCTGCGGCGCGCAGAAGCCGAACGGGGCCGTGGCGCCGTGCCCGGCATCCATACCCCGGCGGTGCCTGTGCCGGGTGCCGTGCCGGTGGCCGGGCGGTCATTCATCAGCCCGGTGCTGGTGGCTGTGGCGGTGGTTGCTGTGGCCGCCGTAGCGGCTGGCGGCACCTGGTGGGTCTTGCAGCGGCCGGTGCCTGCGGGTGCCGTCGTGGTGGCTGCAGCGCCTGCTACTCCTGCGGCCGTGGCTCCGTCCATGCCGGCGGTAGCGTCCACGGCGCCACCCGCTGCCGTGGCCTCCCCGGAACCGGCCCCTGCCGTGGCGCCAGCGGTAACGCCCCCTCCGGCACCCGCGCCGCGCGCGGCGGCACCGCAGCGGGAGCGGCCTGCGCCCGCGCCCGCGCCCAGCCCCTCCGTAGCGCCGCGTTCCCCTGCCGCCGACCCCGAGCGGCCGCGCCCTGCTGCGCCCGCCCCGCGCGAGCGCACGTCCGCAGCCCCCGCGCCGCGTGCTGCAGACGTAGCCTTGGCCAACCCCGCTCCTGCTGCATCCCCGGCCGCGACCGGCACCGTGTTTGCGCAAGCCGATCTGCCCGAGGCCGTGCGGGCGCAGCTGCCGTCACTCAAGATTTCTGGGGTCACCTATTCCAGCAACCCGGTGTACCGCATGGCCATCGTCAACGGCCAGGTGCTGCACGAAGGAGACCCGGCCGGGCCGGGCCTGTTGCTGGAGAAGATCGAGCCCGGCCGCACCATCTGGTCGTTCAAGGGCTACCGGTACGGGCTGGCGTCGCAATAGCAGTATTTGGGCGAAATCGGCCGGTAGCGCTAGTGCAATATGCGCTGATAGCTATCTGATTTATAGCAATTGCATGGGCGGCCCCGCCGCAGCGCGCCCCTGTCATCAGCGTGCCAGCGGCGGGCCCTTCGGGCTATCGCAAGAACCGCCCATCGCGTCCCACCAGCGTGAGTTCGACAAAGCGCGAGGCGTTGCGGTCCGGGGTGCTGGCGCTGATCTCGAACCCGCCCAGGTCCCACTTTTTCAGGTTCCAGGTGGCGTCGATGAAGGCTGCGCGGGTGGGGTTGCGGCCTGCGCGCTGCAAGGCCTCGGCAAACACGCGGGCGTTGATGTAGCCCTCCAGCGCCAGATGCGAAGGCTCGGCCGTGGCGCCCGAGGCCTTCCAGGCGGCCTGGAACTCGCGCACCACGGGCATCACCACGTTGGAGGGCAGGGGCACCACCTGCGAAATCGCCATGCCCGTGGCGTCCGCACCCAGTGCCTTGACGGTGGCCGGGGTGCCCATGACCGACAGCGCATACAGCGTCACGCCCCGCTTGAGCGCGCGGAACGCCTTCACAAACTCCAGCGTGGGCTTGCCTGCGAGGCCAATCACGATGGCCTCCAGGTTGCCGCCCGCCAGCTTGGCGGCGGCGCTGCCCGCGTCCGAGGCATTGTTCTCGACTGTCACCGTGACGGCCTCGGGCAGCTTGAGCCGGTCCATCGACTGCTTGGCGGCGTTGAACACCTCTTTGCCGAACGAGTTGTTCTGGTAGACGATGCCAATGCGCTGGATGCCTATGGTGGACAGGTGCTGCACCAGCTTCTCGGCCTCGTCGGCATAGCTGGCGCGGATGTTGAACACGTTGCGAGCGTTCTTGGTGCGGCTGAGCTGCGCGCCGGTGAAGGGCGCAAAAAACGGGATACCACTCTCGATCACCTTGGGCAGCATGGCGTCGATCATCGGCGTGCCCATGCAGTTGAACAGCGCAAAGTACCCGGGGTCGGCCAGAAACTGCTCCACATTGGCCAGTGCCTTGGGCACGTCGTAGGTGTCGTCCTGGGTGACGAGTTCGATGGCCTTGCCGTGCACGCCGCCGCGCGCATTGATGCCCGCAAACGCGGCCTTGGCGCCCTGGTGCATGGCCGAGCCCAGATCGCCCAGCGGGCCGGTGAGGGCGGTGGATTGTGCGATCTTGATCGCGCCCTCCTGCGCGCGGGCCGCGCCGCTCCAGCCCAGCCCGGGCAGGCCTACGGCCGCTGCGGTGGCGGCCGCGGCAGCCAGCACCTGGCGGCGGGCCAGGGGGCGCGGCGCGGCGGGCGCGGGGTGGAGGGGGCGTGCGGTGGTGGAAGATGGTTGGGTCATGGTGCTGGTCTCCTCGGGGCGCCCTCCGTAGGTGGCAGGGGCGCGAGGCGACATCATCCCGTCACGATTGGCATTTTTTTGTCGGTCTGACGACAATTGGGGTCGTGGTATTCCCGCATGCCCAGGCGGCTGCGGGGCGCCCTTTTTCGTGAGAACCTTTGCGCCATGGACCCACGCACCCACCAGGACTTGTCGCTGCACCAGCGGCGCCGTTCGCCCACGCCGCAGGAGCTGGAAGGCATTCCCTGGCTCCCCCTGCTGCTGCCCGCCGAGCGGGAGCGCGCGGTGGCCTCGCTGCTGGTGGGGGATGCCAAACCGGGCGACTATGTGTGCCGCGTCGGGCGCCCGGTGACCTACTGGTTTGGTGTGGTGGAGGGCCTGCTCAAGATGAGCACCGACAACGCCCAGGGGCAGACCATGACCTATGCAGGCCTGCCGCCCGGCGGATGGTTTGGCGAGGGCACGACCATCAAACGCGAGCCCTACCGCTACAACATCCAGGCCCTGCGCAAGAGCGTGGTGGCGGGGCTGCCCATCGACAGCTTTCACTGGCTGCTGGACCACTCCATCGGCTTCAACCGCTTCGTTATGAACCAGCTGAACGAGCGCCTGGGCCAGTTCATCGCAGCCCGCGAAATCGACCGCCTGAACAATCCCGATGTGCGCGTGGCCCGTAGCCTCGCCTCGCTGTTCAACCCGGTGCTGTACCCGGGCGTGGGCGAGGTGCTGCGCATCACGCAGCAAGAGCTGGCCTACCTGGTGGGGCTGTCACGCCAGCGGGTGAACGAGGCGCTTTCTGCGCTGGAGGCGCAAGGCGCCATTCGTGTGGAGTACGGCGGCCTGCGCGTGCTGGACCTGGCCGCGCTGCGGTCCAGCGTGACCGCCCCCTGAGGCGCTGTGCGCTTTCCCTCTGGGAGCGTACGCCCGTGGGAGAGTCCCGTCAGCTGCGCGGCAGTGCAGGAGCGCGTGACGGGGCCGAGGCCAGTGGGCGTGGGGCTGTGGTGCGTGTGGGCGCCGGCACCGCCGCCGGTGCTGCGGCGGGGCTGGCGGTACCCCAGCTGTCTTCGTCGCCGCCGTCGTTGCGCGAGAGGCGGAAGGTGCCCACCATCTGCGTCAGGCGCCCGGCCTGGTCCTTGAGGCTGTCGGCAGCGGCCGCGCCTTCTTCCACCAGTGCGGCGTTCTGCTGGGTCATTTCTTCCAGCGCACCCACCGACTGGCTCACATGGCCGATGCGCTGGCTTTGCTCCTGCGTGGCGGCCGTGATCTCACCCATGATGTCGGACACGCGGCGCACCGACTGCACCAGTTCTTCAATGGTCTTGCCGGCGTGGTTGACGAGTGTGCTGCCTTCCTGCACCTGGTCCACGCTGGTGCCGATCAGGGCCTTGATCTCGCGCGCCGCCTGGGCCGAGCGGCCCGCTAGGTTGCGCACCTCGCCCGCCACCACCGCAAAGCCCCGGCCCTGCTCGCCGGCGCGGGCGGCCTCCACGGCGGCGTTCAGCGCCAGGATGTTGGTCTGGAACGCGATGCCATCGATCACGCTGATGATGTCGGCGATCTTGCGCGAGCTGGCGCTGATGGTGTCCATGGTGCGCACCACCTGGCCCACCACTTCGCCGCCGCGTGTGGCTGCATCGGACGCGGTGGACGCGAGCTGGTTGGCCTGACGGGCCGAGTCGGCGCTTTGCGACACCGTGCCGGTCAGGTCCACCAGCGAGCTGGCCGCGCTTTGCAGGTTGTGCGACGTCTGTTCGGTGCGCTGGCTCAGGTCCAGGTTGCCCGAGGCCACCTCGGAGCTGGCGACCAGGATGGAGTCGGCGGTCTGCCCGATTTCGCCCACCAGGGTGCGCAGGCGCTCCTGCATGGCGGCAATGGCTTCGAGCAGTCGGCCGGTTTCGTCGTGAATGCGCACTTCGACCTGCGAGGTGAGGTCGCCGCGCGCAATGCGCTCGGCCACCACCACCGCTCGGCCAATGGGGGCGGTGATGCTGGCTGTGATGCGCCAGGCGATCAGCGCGCCCAGGCCAATGGCCAGCAGCACCAGCAGCCCGCCCACCACGCGGGCGCTGCTCTGGGTTTGTTCTGCCGAGGCCGTGGCTTCAGCATTCAGGGTGTTTTGCAGCTCGATCAGCTCGCGCAGCTTGGCGCGCCAGGCGGTTTCTGCGGGGGCCACGCGGGTCATCAGCGCCAGCGTGGCGCTCACGGTGTCGCCGTCGTCAGCGGCCTTGATGGCGCTGTCGAGTTCGGGGCGGGTCTTGCCGCCCAGGGCCTGCACCTCGCCCAGCAGCTTGAGCTCTGCAGGGGTGGCCTTGGCGGGCGTGAGCAGCTCGGACAGAGCGGCTTCTTGCGCGGCGTATTCCTTGAGCGTCTTGCCCACGGCCACGATCTGCTCGCGCGCCTGCTTGGGGTCGATGTCGTTGAGCACGGCGGCAGAGCGGCTCTGGATGCCGATGGCGCTCACGCTCTCCAGCATGCCGTTGACCAGCTTGGCCTTGTTGGCGCCCACGCCGGTGATCTGGGTCATCTGATCGTGCACCTTGCCCACGGACAGCTGCCCCACCGCTGCCACGGCCACCAGCAGCACCAGCATGCAGCCAAACCCCAGGCTCAACCGGCTGGAGATCGACAGGGATTTGAGGGTGGAAGCAGCCGACATGGGGGTCCTTGGGTATCGAAAAAGATCAAAGGGTGATCAAGCGGGGGCTTTGGTGCAAAAGCAATAACGGTGCCCGCCGGCCCCATGGCGCCCGATGGGTGGGGCCGAGGTCGGTGCAGTGTAGGCAATAACAACAAAATGTGTCATGAGTGTTGAGGATGCTCCCATGCCCGATCTGCATAGCCGTTTTGTTACAAATGCAGCGGTGCACAGCCTTGGTGCACTGGCGTCAAAGTGCAACAGAAGATGCCAGTGAAATCATTGGTAAAAACGCTATGGGCGCAAATAATTCATGCCTTGGGCGCTATTAAAAACATAGTGTGTGGAGGCTCGGGGTTTGCCCTTGTCCCCGCCGCGAGTGCAGCCGATCAGGTATAAACCTGTAACACTTGCGAGGCGTCCCATGCATCCGTTTTTTCCCTCCTCCACGCTGCGTGCGGCGGTTGCTGCGATGGCCTTGGCCGTGCTGGCCGGCTGTGCGGCACCCCGGCCCGACACCGGTTTGCGCGAAACCCTGGTGGCCGTGACGGCCTCGCATGAGCTCATTACCTTCCAGGCCGTGCAGCCCGAGCGCATCCTGGAGCGGCGCCCGGTGACGGGCCTGGCGCCCGGCGAGCGGCTGGTGGGCATCGACTTCCGCGTGGCCAAGGGCGTGCTCTATGCGCTTTCGCAAGCGGGCCGTCTGTACACGCTCGACATCCCCACCGGTGCGCTGCGCCCTGTCGGGCCCGCGCCTGCTGCGCTGGCGCTTCAGGGCACGGTGTTCGGCTTTGACTTCAACCCTGCGGCCGATCGCATCCGGGTGGTGTCCAACACGGGCCAGAACCTGCGCCTGCACCCCGACACCGGGGCGGTGGTCGATGGCGATGCCACCGTCGAAGGTGTGCAGCCTGATCCCAGCCTGCGCTACGCCTGGGGCGATGTGAACGCGCGCCGCAGGCCCGACATTGCCGGTGCTGCCTATACCTACAACCCCAACGACAGCAAGATCACCACCAACTACGCGATCGACCGCGCGCTGGGCGTGCTGGTGATGCAGGGCTCGCGCGAGGGCACCCAGCCGGTGGTGTCGCCCAACGCCGGGCAGCTGCGCACCGTGGGCCCGCTGGGGCTCGGGCCGCTCACGGATGTGAGCTTTGACATTGCCGACGTGGGCAACACCGCCCTCATTGCCGTGCGCACAGCCGCCGACACCCAGACCCGCCTGCACCAGGTGGACCTGGCCACTGGCGCCACCCGCCCTCTGGGCGTGGTGGGCGATGGCGCGCCCCTGGTGGGCCTGGCGATCGAACCATGAGGCCGGCCGGCCCGCCGACGCTGCAGCCCGCCAGGTTGGCCCGGTGGGCAGCGCTTGCTGCGCTGGTACTGCTGGCTGGCGGCGCGCAGGCGGGAACGGTGCAGGTCGATGTGTCCGACGCTGCGGGCAAGCCGCTGGCCGATGCCGTGGTCTTTCTGGATTCGGCCGAGGCCCGCAAGCAGGTCAAGCCGCTCGCTGGCGTGGAGATGGCGCAGGAGAAGCGGCAGTTCGTGCCCGGTGTGCTGGTGGTGCCGGTGGGCACCGAGGTGCGGTTTCCCAACCACGACACCGTGCGGCACCACGTGTACTCGTTCTCGCCCGCCAAGAAGTTCGAGCTCAAGCTCTACAGCGGCACGCCGTCCAACCCCGTGCTGTTTGACAAGTCTGGCGTGGTCACGCTGGGCTGCAACATCCACGACCAGATGGTGGGCTGGGTGCTGGTTGTGGACACACCGTACTACGCCCGCACCCCCGCGGCCACGGGCAAGGCGCAACTCGACAACGTGCCGCCCGGCACCTATACGCTGCGCACCTGGCACGCCCGCCTGCCGGTGGGCGCCCCGGCCCTGGAGCAGGCACTGACCGTGCCTGCCACGGGAATGGCCACGGCGTCGGTGCGCATGACGGGGTTGCAGCCTTGACCCGGCTGCGCCTGGCCCGGCGCAGCCTGATCCTGCGGTTGGTGGGGTTGTCGTTGCTGCTGCTGCTCATCGTGCAGGCGGCGGGGTTTGCTGTGGTGCGGGCCTCCATCGACCGCAACGCACGTGCCCAGATCGCGCGCGCCCTCGACCTGGATGAAAACATCTGGCGCCGCCTGCTGGACCAGAACGCGGAGCAACTGCGCCAGGGCTCGGCCCTGCTGGCGGCGGACTACGGGTTTCGTTCGGCGGTCAACTCGGGCGACGAGGAAACCATCCAGTCGGTGCTGGAGAACCACGGCAGCCGCATCGGCGCGGCCGTGACGGCGCTGCTGGGGACCGACCTCACGCTGCGTGCGGTCAGCCTCACGGGCAGCATGGACCAGTTTCCGGCCACGCTGCAGCAGGTGGTGCCGCGCCTCGCGCAGCAGCCCCAGGGCAGCCAGATCGCGGTGATGGACGGCATTCCCTACCAGTTCGTGATGGTGCCCATGCGGGCGCCGGTGGTCATTGGCTGGGTGTTGATGGGCTTTCGCATCGACCAGTCGCGTGCCGACGAAATGCGCCAGCTCCTGTCGGTGCATGTGGCCTTGATGGTGAAAGCCCCCGGGGGCGCCATGACCCTGCCGGTCAGCACCCTGCCTGCGGATGCACAGGCCTTGCTGCTGGCCAGCGGCGGCGCGGCGGGCGAGCTGCAGACCGCCGAGGGCACCTTGCTGGCGCGCTCCAGCCCGCTCGACAGCGTGGGGGGCGAGGTGCACTCGCTGCTGCTGCGGTCGGTGGACGAGGTGGTAGCCCCCTACCGGCAGCTGCAGGTGCTGCTGGCCATCATCACCGTGGCAGGTGTGCTGCTGTTTGCCGTGGGTACGGGCCTGGTGGCGCAACGGCTCGCCACGCCGCTGCGCTCCTTGCTGGCGGCCACGCAGCGGCTGTCGCGTGGTGAATACGACGTACCGCTGGAGCACACCGACCGCACGGACGAGATCGGCAACCTGGCGCGCTCGTTCGACCACATGCGCGTGGACATTGGCGCCCAGCAGACCGAGATCCGCCGCCTGGCCTACTGGGACCGCCTGACGGGCCTGCCCAACCGGGAGCGGTTTCGCGACGCCGTGGTGCAGGCCATTGCCGCCAGTGCCAGCACGCCGCAGCCCCTGGCCGTGCTCACGCTGGACCTGGACCGCTTCAAGCATGTGAACGATGTGCTGGGCTATGCCTTTGGCGATCGCCTGCTGCAGGCCGTGGCCGAGCGCCTGAGCCAGCAGGTGCGCTCGCCCGACGATATGGTGGCGCGCCTGGGCGGCAATGAGTTCGCCATCCTGCTGCAGCGCGCCGATGCGGCGGACGCGCACGACGTGGCCCAGCGCATCAACCAGTCGTTCGAGTTACCGCTGGCCTTCGAGGACCAGACGGTGGACCTGAGCGCTGGCATCGGCTTTGCCTGCTGGCCGGGCGATGCGGGGGATGCTGACACGCTGCTCAGCCGTTCTGAAATTGCCATGTACGCCGCCAAGCGCCAACTCAGCGGGGCCCTGCAGTACGACGCGGCGTTTGACTCGTCCAGCGCGCAGACCCTGTCGCTGCTGACCGAGCTGCGCCACGCCGTGGAACACCATGAGCTGCGTCTGTACCTGCAGCCCAAGGTGCCCCTGCACGGGCAGCCGGGCCTGGCGGCCGAGGCGCTGGTGCGCTGGCAGCACCCGCAGCGCGGTCTGGTGCCGCCCATGCAGTTCATCCCGTTTGCCGAGCAGACCGGGTTTGTGCGCCACCTCACGCTGTGGATGTTTGAAGAAGTAGCGCGCCTGCTGGCCGACCCACGCACCCAGGGCCTGCCGCTCAGGGTGTCGGTCAACCTCTCAACGCGCGACCTGCTCGACCCCGAGCTGAGCCACCGGCTGGCCGACATACTGGTGCGCCATGGGGTGCCAGCCAGTGCCTTCTGCCTGGAGATCACCGAAAGCGCGATCATGGACGACCCCCAGCGCGCCGAGGCCATGCTCAACCGCCTGTCGGAGCAGGGCTTCAAGCTGTCCATCGACGATTTCGGCACGGGGTATTCGTCGCTAGCCTACCTCAAGCGCCTGCCGGTCGATGAACTCAAGATCGACAAATCGTTTGTGATGGGCATGGAAACGGGTGAGGACGACGCGATGATCGTGCGCTCGACCATCGACCTCGCGCACAACCTGGGGCTCACGGTGGTGGCCGAAGGCGTGGAGACTGCCGCCATCCAGGATCGCCTGCGTGCGCTGGCCTGCGACGAGGCGCAGGGGTACCACATCGCGCGGCCCCTGCCGGTGGATGATTTCCTCGCCTGGCAGGCGCGCCAGGAGTAGCTGGCAGCAGGCCGCCGCCTCTCTGTTTGGGGGCTAAGCAGTCCACAGGCGAAAATACCCGCAATGTCTTCCTCCTCCTCTCGCCCGCCTGCGGGCCCCGCCGCCGCTCCCGCCTCCGACGTTGGCGGCCCATCGTCTTCTGCGCCAGCCGCCGGTCGGCCCGTGCTGCGCCGCCCGACCCTGACGGCCAAGCCCGCCCCTGCTCGGCCTGCTTCTGCACGGCCCGCGCCGCCCCGGGCCCCACGGCCGTCCCGCGCTCCTGCGCCCTCCAACTACCGCGTGGCCTCGGGCGCTTTTGTGGCCCCGGTGCGCCAGGTGCCTGCGCCGGCGACGGGCACCGTGGGCGGCTTGCCCACCTCGCGCCTGAACAAGCGCATGGCCGAGCTGGGCCTGTGCTCGCGCCGCGAGGCCGACGACTGGGTGGAGCAGGGCTGGGTCAAGGTCAATGGCGTGGTGGCCACCATGGGCCAGCAGGTCACGGCGGCCGACCGCATCGAGGTGGACAAGATTGCCCAGGGTTTCCAGGAGCAGCGCGTCACCATCCTGCTGAACAAGCCCATCGGCTACGTGAGCGGCCAGGCCGAAGACGGCCACACGCCCGCCGTGGCGCTGATCAACCCCCGCACCCACTGGCGCGACGACCCCAGCCGCAACCGCTTCTCGCCGCCCCAGCTGCGGGGCCTGGCGCCCTGCGGGCGGCTCGATATCGACTCCGTAGGCCTCTTGGTGCTGACGCAGGACGGCCGCGTGGCCCGGCAGATCATTGGCGAGGACTCCGTGATGGAAAAGGAGTACCTGGTGCGCGTGGTCTACCAGGCCCCGGGCCAGGCGGCGCCCCATCACCCCGGGGAGCGCTCCGCGCCACTGCAGGAAATCAACGAGCGTGACCCCGTCAGCACCAATGTGCAGGCGGTGTTTCCCAAAGAGCTGCTGGAGCGTCTGCGCCACGGCCTGAGCCTGGACGGCGAGCCGCTCAAGCCCGCCAAGGTCGATTGGCAGAACCCCGAGCAACTGCGTTTTGTGCTCACCGAGGGCAAAAAGCGCCAGATCCGCCGCATGTGCGAACTGGTGGGGCTCAAGGTGGTGGGCCTCAAGCGTATCCGCATCGGCCGCGTGACCCTGGGCAACCTGCCTGTGGGCCAGTGGCGTTACCTGTCGCCCAACGAGCGGTTCTGAGAGCCCCGGGCTCCTTGCGAATATTTTCTGAACGGAGTCCCTCTCATGCCCCTTCCTTCCGCACCTCGGCCGCGCAAGCCTGCTGCTTCTACCCCTGCGGGCGACGGCGCCAAGGCGGCGACGGCCAACCCGCTGCGGCAGTTGCGAGCGTCCGACCTGCGCGCTGTGGCGCGCCTGGCCACGCAGGCCACTACCGGCATCAGCCGGGTGGCCGAGGGGGTGCACCAGTCGGTGCTGGGCACGCTGGGGCTGCCAGGTGGTGCCGAGCCGGGTCGCACGCGGGGACTGACCGGGCTGGTGTACCAAAGCATCCGGGGGGTGACGCAGCTGGTGGATGCGGGCCTGCAGGCGGGGCTGGCGCGGCTGGAGCCGTTTTTTGCCCCGGCCACGTCGGCCGGTGAGGTGCATTGGGAGCGCGAGGCGGTCATTGCCGCGCTCAACGGCGTGATGGGCGACCGCCTGCAGCGCGACGGCAACCCGCTGTGCACGCGGATGGGCTGGTACCAGCACGGTCTGCCTCTGGACTTGCACGCGCTGGCTGCCCCGGGCGCCGCCACTGGCAAGCTGCTGGTGCTGGTGCATGGCCTGTGCATGAACGACCTGCAGTGGCTGCGCCACGGCCATGACCATGGCGCCCATCTGGCCGATGCCCTGGGCTACACCCCCGTGTACCTGCGCTACAACACGGGCCAGCACATATCCACCAACGGGGCCGAGCTGTCGGCCCTGCTGGCGTCCCTGGTGGCTTCATGGCCCGTGCCGGTGACGGAGCTGTCCATCCTGGCCCACAGCATGGGCGGGCTGGTGGCGCGCAGCGCCTGCCACCATGCCGCCCAGGCAGCCCAGGCAACTGCGGGCGCCAGCGGGTGGCTGCCCCTGCTGCGCCACCTGGTCTTTCTGGGCACCCCGCACCATGGCGCCCCGCTGGAGCGGGCGGGACACTGGGTGGATGTGCTGCTGGGCAGCAATGCCTATTCGCGCCCGTTTGCGCGCCTGGCCCAGCTGCGCAGCGCGGGCATTACCGACCTGCGCTACGGCCATGTGCTGGAGTCCGACTGGCTGGGGCGGGACCGCTTCCGCAAAAGCCCCGACCAGCGCACCCCGGTGCCGCTGCCTGCCGGAGTGGCATGCCACGCGGTGGCGGCCACCCTGGCTGCGCGGCGCAGCCCGGTGGGCGAGCGGCTGGTGGGGGACGGGTTGGTGCCTCTGCACAGCGCGCTGGGCATCCACGATGATCCTGCCAGGACGCTGGGGTTTGCCAAGGCCCGGCAGGCGGTGTTTTACCGCCTGGGCCACCTGGACCTGCTGGCAGACGCGGGCGTGGCCCGGCAACTGCAGGACTGGATGCAGGACCATTGACCAAGAGGCTGTTCAAAGAGTACCCCGGCGGCCTGCTTTTTGACGCAAGCGGTGCTTGCCAGGGGCCCGGGCGCGGCTACCATGTCGCGGTGCGCCACATAACAAGGAGAATTGAGTGAGTGATGCGAAATACCGCCTGGTGACCCGCAGTGACTTTGACGGCCTGGTCTGCGCGGTGCTGCTCAATGAGCTGAATCTGATCGACGAGATCACCTTCGTCCACCCCAAGGACATGCAGGACGGCAAGGTGCCCATCACCAGCCGTGACATCACCACCAACCTGCCCTATGTGCCGGGTGCGCACCTGGTGTTTGATCACCACGAGTCTGAAACCATCCGCAACTCGGGCCGCCGCGACGAGAACCACATCATCGAGGCCCACGCCCCCTCGGCCGCGCGGGTGGTTTACAACTATTACGGTGGCAAGGCGGCCTTCCCCCGCATCACGGACGAGATGATGGCCGCCGTGGACCAGGCCGACTCGGCCCAGTACTCGCGCGAGGACATCCTCAACCCCCAGGGCTGGGTGCTGCTGAACTACCTCATGGACTCGCGCACGGGCTTGGGGCGTTTTCGGGAGTTCCGCATCAGCAACTACGCGCTGATGATGGACCTGATCCAGTACTGCCGCGACCACACCATCGACGAGATCCTGGCCCTGCCCGACGTGCAGGAGCGCGTACAGCTCTACCGCGAGCACGCCCCCAAGGCCCAGGCCCAGCTGCAAAGCTGCGCCATCCGCATTGCCAACTTGGTGGTGCTGGACCTGCGCGACGAGGAAACGATCTGGGCCACCAACCGGTTCATGATCTATGCGCTGTTCCCCCAGTGCAACATCTCCATCCACGTCATGTGGGGCCTGCAAAAGCAGAACACGGTGTTTGCCACCGGCAAGTCCATCCTGGACCGCAGCAGCAAGACCCACGTGGGTAACCTGATGCTGGAGTTTGGCGGCGGCGGCCACGCGGCGGCGGGCACCTGCCAGGTCGCCAACGACAAGGCCGATGCCATGCTCAAGACGTTGATCGAGCGCATCACCACCGACGGCTGAGTCCCGAAGCCCTGCCAGGAGGTCAACGACTGCCGTGGCGGGCCCTTGAAAACCGGGCACACGCCCCTACATCACGCCTGCTGGTTCGGCAGGCGTGATTTTTTGTGCCGATTCCATTCGCATTCGTTCAGACCGATTTCCATAGAGAGAGAACCCCTCCATGAGCAAGCAAACCCTGTCCTTCCAGGCGGAAGTAGCCCAGCTGCTGCACCTGGTCACCCATTCGCTGTACTCCAACCAGGAAATCTTCCTGCGCGAGCTGATCTCCAACGCGTCCGACGCCTGCGACAAGCTACGTTTCGAAGGCCTGAACAACGCCGCGCTGTTTGAAGACGCCCCCAACCTCGAAGTGCGTGTGACCTTCGACAAGGCCGCCAAGACGCTGACCATCACCGACAACGGCATCGGCATGAGCCAGCAAGAGGCCATCGACCACCTGGGCACCATTGCCAAAAGTGGCACCAAGGATTTCATGGGCAAGCTCTCGGGCGACCAAAAGCAGGACGCCCAGCTCATCGGCCAGTTCGGCGTGGGCTTTTACTCGGGCTTCATCGTGGCCGACAAGATCACCGTGGAATCGCGCCGTGCGGGCCTCAAGCCCGAAGAAGGCGTGCGCTGGATCAGCGGCGGCACGGGCGACTTCGAGGTCGAAACCATCACCCGCGCCCAGCGCGGCACCAGCATCATCCTGCACCTGCGCGACGATGCCGAGGAATACCTCAACGCCTGGAAGCTCAAGCAGGTCATCGCCAAATACTCCGACCACATCAGCCTGCCCATCCTGATGGAGAAGGAAGAGTGGAAAGACGGCGAGCTGATCAACCCCAATGACGAAAACGGCGGCCGCCAGCCCGGCGGCATGGTCAAGACCGGCGAGTGGGAGACCATCAACAAGGCCAGCGCTCTCTGGACGCGCCCCAAGAAGGACATCACCGACGAGCAGTACGCGGACTTCTACAAGGCCATCAGCCACGACCACGAGGCCCCGCTGACCTGGGCGCACAACCGCGTGGAAGGCAATACCGAGTACACGCAGCTGCTCTACATCCCCGCCAAGGCGCCGTTCGACCTGTGGAACCGCGACAAGAAGGCGGGCGTCAAGCTGTATGTGAAGCGCGTGTTCATCATGGACGACGCCGAAGCGCTGATGCCCACCTACCTGCGCTTCGTCAAGGGCGTGATCGACTCCGCCGACCTGCCGCTGAACGTGAGCCGCGAGCTGCTGCAGGAAAGCCGCGACGTGCGCTCCATCCGCGAAGGCTCGACCAAGCGCGTGCTGAGCATGCTGGAAGACCTGGCCAAACACGACAAGCACGAAGCCGCAGCGGCTGAGGGCGCCGACGGCGTGACCGACGTGGTGAGCGAGGAAGACAAGGCCAAGGAAGGCAAGTACACCGCGTTCTACGCCGAGTTTGGCGCCGTGCTGAAGGAAGGCCTGGGCGAGGACTTTGCCAACCGCGAGCGCCTGGCCAAGCTGCTGCGCTTTGCCTCCACGCAGAGCGATGCCGTGACAGTCTCCTTTGCCGACTACAAGGCCCGCATGAAGGAGGGCCAGGAGGCGATTTACTACATCACCGCCGAGACGCTCGCCGCCGCCAAGAACAGCCCGCAGCTCGAAGTCTTCAAGAAGAAGGGCATCGAAGTGCTCTTGATGACCGACCGCGTGGATGAATGGGCGCTGAACTACCTGCACGAGTTTGATGGCACCCCGCTGCAAAGCGTGGCCAAGGGTGCGGTGGACCTGGGCAAGCTGCAGGACGAGGCCGAGAAGAAGGCCGCCGAAGAGGCTGCCGAAGCCTTCAAGCCCGTGCTCGCCAAGCTCAAGGAAGCCCTCAAGGACAAGGCCGAAGACGTGCGCGTGACCACCCGCCTGGTCGACTCCCCCGCGTGCCTGGTGGTGCAGGACGACGGCATGAGCACGCAGCTGGCCCGCCTGCTCAAGCAGGCCGGCCAGCAGGCCCCCGCTACCAAGCCCGTGCTGGAGGTGAATGCCGAACACGCGCTGGTCAAAAAGCTGGATGGCAGCGTGCACTTCCACGACCTGGCGCACATCCTGTTCGACCAAGCCCTGCTGGCCGAAGGCGGCCTGCCGGAAGACCCGGCAGCCTACGTCAAGCGGGTGAATGCCTTGCTGGCCTGAGTTGGGTACTTTTTGAGTAAAAACGACCGCAAGCGCTAGTGCCATAAGCGCTGGCTGCTATCAAAATAAGAAACCCCGGTGGTGCCTGGCGCCATCGGGGTTTCTTTATTGGGAGTGGAGGCTGGCTTGTGTTGTTATCCGGTTTTCCCGTCCTGCAGGGGCGTTCGGAGGTCCGTGACGACCCCTCACACTTCGGGCTCTGCCAGCTCCAGGATGCGTGCGTGGACCTGGTTGCGCTCAGCCGGGTCGGCATCGATCAGGGCCTTCAGCGCGCCTTCGGGCAGTTGCATGCCCTTGCGCCGATCGTCCTTGACCGGCATGTTTCGCCAGCCCGACAGCACCAGCCAGTCCCACAGCTCAGCGGGCAACGGGTGTGTGACCAGCATCTTGACTGGCCCCCGCATGATGAGTGCCCCCACCGGAGGCAGCGAGCCCACCGGGGCGGGCCGGCGGGGCTGGCGGATGGACAGGGCGTTGCGAATCCAGTCTTTCATGGGGGCAGTGCAAAGGGGGGATGGCGGCAGCATAGCCCAGCGCCGCCCGCAACGCCATCAGCTTGTTTCCATTTGAGGCAGGAGGTCGCTTCGCTCTGCGACGCGCTCGGTACCGTGCGCCCCAGCCCCCTGCGGCAGCTGCCGCGGCACCGCATCCAGCCGGTACCCCACCCCATACACCGCCGTGATCGTGTAGCCGTTGGCCTCTGTCAACTCCAGCTTGCTGCGCAGCCGGGACATGTGGGTGTCCAGGGAGCGCGAGGGGGTGTCGGTGGCATCGCCCCACACCGCCTCGCGCAGGTGGGTGCGGGACAGCAGGCGGCCTGCGTTGCGGAACAGGAACAGTGCGAGTTCGTATTCGCGGTGCTTGAGCCCGATGGCTTCGCCGTGGAGCTGCAGGGTGCGTTGTTCCGCGTCAAAACGGTACGCACCAAAGTCCAGCCGCGCGCCCATGGACTGGGGGAAAGCCCGGCGCAGCAGGGCGGTGGTGCGGGCCACCAGCTCGCCCATGCGCAGGGGCTTGCTCATGAAGTCGTCGGCGCCGCGCGACAGGGCCTCGACCACATCGCGTTCATCGCTGCGGCGGGTGATGAACAGGATGGGCGGCAGCATGCCGTGGGTGTTGCGCACGGTCTGCACCACGTCTGTCCCTTCCATGTCGGGCAGGTGCCAGTCCACCAGCAGGAGGTCGAAGGTTTCTTGGCGCAGCGCCTGCAGCAGGCTGGTGCCGTCGGCGAAGGTGTGGCACACGTGCTGGTGGCATTCCAGGGTGCCCTTGATCTGCTCCAGCAGGAGAAGGTCGTCGTCAAGGACTGCGATGCGCATGGGGATGGGCTCTGGGGGCTGACACCCCGGTGGATCAACAAAACGCTCCCGTCACAAGGGAGCGCTTTGATGTTGCCCCACATCGGCCCGCTGTGCGCGCGGTTTGACAATCGTTTGCAATGCTCCGGTGCCCGCGCGGGCCCGGCTGGACAAGGCTGGACAAGGCCTGCTCAGGCCACCAGCGGCTCTTCCTGCATGGCCTCGATCTGCTCGATCAGCATGTCCACCTGCCCGCGCCAGTAGTCGCTGCTGCCAAACCACGGGAAGTTGGCCGGGAAGATCGGGTCCTGCCAGCGGCGCGCGAGCCAGGCGCTGTAGTGGATGAGGCGCAAGGTGCGCAGCGGCTCGATGAGCGCCAGCTCGCGGCGGTCGAAGCTGCGGAACTGTTCGTAGCCGTCGATCAACGCACCGAGCTGGTGGGTGCGCTGGCGCCGGTCGCCCGACAGCAGCATCCACAAATCCTGCACGGCCGGGCCCATGCGCGCGTCGTCCAGGTCCACAAAGTGCGGGCCGCCCCGGCCCCATTCATCCAGCGGGGTCCAGAGGATGTTGCCGGGGTGGCAGTCGCCGTGCAGGCGGATCTGGGTGGCATCGTTCAGGCCAAATGTGCCTGTAGCGCTAGTGGAATATGCGCTGGTAGCTATCAAATCAAGAGCTTTTTCGCACTGTGTCTTCCAGGCGGCTTGCATGTCGAGCGGGATGATCTCGTTCATCAGCAGCCAGTCGCGCGACGCCGTGCCAAAGGTGGCCAGGTCCAGCGTGGGCCGGTGTGCAAAGGGCTGGGCGGCGCCCACGGTGTGGATGCGGGCCAGAAAGCGGCCGATCCATTCCAGCACCTCGAAGTCGTCCAGCTCGGGCTGGCGTCCGCCGCGCCAGGGGCTGACGGAAAAGGCAAAGCCATCGTGCTGGTGCAGGGTGGCGCCGTTCAGCACCAGCGGGCCCACGGCGGGCACCTCGGCGGCCATAAGCTCGGCGGCAAAGGCGTGTTCTTCGAGGATCTGCGCTTCGCTCCAGCGGCCCGGGCGGTAGAACTTGGCCACCACGCGCTGGCCGTCTTCCAGTGTGGCCTGGTACACCCGGTTTTCGTAGGACGACAGGGCCATGAGGCGGCCGTCGCCATACAGGCCCACGCTGGCCAGCGCGTCCAGCACCTGGTCGGGGGTGAGGCGGGCGTAGGGGTGTTGGTCGTTCGAGGCGTTGGCAGCGGTATTGGGGGGCAATGGGGTCATGCCCCATTGTCGCCGCCGCGCCCTTGCCGGCCGCTCATAGCGTTTCAGCCAGGCAGCAGGGTGGCGATATGCCCCGAGCGCGGGTCGCCGCTGCCTGCCAGCACGCTGGCAAACAACGCCTGCGTGGCCTGGGGCCCCGCGTGGTGCTGCACCACCAGCCAGGGCTGTGGCCCCGACGACACGGCAGCGCTGAACTGGTTCCAGGCCGCCACCAGGCGGTCGTTCAGGCCCTGGGCGCCCCAGTCGGTATGGCGCTTCTTGACCTGAGCGGGGGCAAAGAACATCACCGGGCGCGGGCCGGGCAGCTGGCCGACGCCGCCCAGATCGCTCACATGGCTTGCACCCACCGAGCAGCTGTAGGCCAGGCCGGTGAAGTGGGCGTGAATGCGCTGGCGCAGGCCCACGCTGCCCGCAAAGTCGATGTACACGCTGGGCGGGGCGCCGTCGAGGGTGTCCAGTGCGTCGTAGGTGACCACGCGGTGGTAGCAGCCCAGACTCTCGCAAAACGCCACATTGCCGGGCGAGGTGAGGCCAATGACCTCGATGCCCTCCCGCTGCGCAAGCTGGAAGGCGGTGCCATAGGCGGTTTTGCTCGACGCGCTGGACAGCAGCATGCGCCGGGCGCCAAAGAACTGCTGGTCGGCCAGAAAGTCGTCGATGAGCCACGAGGTGATGAACAGCGGCCGCAGCAGCGCCTGCACGTCTTCGTTGTCGGCGCGGTACAGCCCGTCGGTGCTGGTGCGCAGGTAGTGGTTGTAGACCGCATGCAGGCCCGCGCGGTGCGGGGCGCCGTCGCTGAAGCCTGTGGGGTTGACGCGCTCTGGCGACAGCACGGCCTGGCTGGCCATGGGCCAGTAGCCATACAGCCGCTCGCCCACGGCCACGGCCGGGTGCAGCGACTGCACCACGGTGCCAAAGCCCCACACAGGCACGATGCCCCAGCCGGCCTCGCCGGTGGGGAAGAACTGCCAGTAGTTCAGCATGTCCCCCAGCGCGGCGTAGGTGATGTTGTTGGCCGTGAGGGCAAACGACTCGACCCGCACGCGGACCTGGCCATCGGCCAGAGGGGTGTCGTCGGTGGTGGTCAGGCGGGTGGTGGCCAGCTGGTCCTGGCGCACGAGGAGGGTGGTGGTACTCATGCCGCGACGCTAAACCAAAGCGTGCCCGCGCTCAAGCAGCGCGCGCCGCCTGGGCGACAGGTGCGCGGCGTGTCGGTGCGCCAGATTGCTGACGGGCTCAGTCCGCCGTGGGCTGCGCCAGTTGCTCGAAAGGCAGCGCCTGCTTGACCAGGATGACGGTGCAGGGCGCATCGCGCGCAACGCGCATGGGCACGGTGGCAAAAAAGCGCTGGGTCTGCAGCCCGTGGGTGGCGGCGCCCAGGATCATCATGCTCACGTGGTTGCTGGCCGCGTAGCGCACCAGCGCCTGGGCCACATCGCTGGCTTCCAGCACGTGGTAGCTCACGGCATGCCCGGTCAGGTCCAGCCCCTGGGCCCATTGGCGCAGGCGCGCCATGTGCTGGCGGTGCAGCGTGGTCTCGCTGCGCTCGCTGTCGCTGGTGCTGCTGGCGCCGGGCGACACCACCGTCACGCAGGCCAGCCGGGCGCCGGGGCGGATTCCCAATGATCGACCCACGGCCTGGCGCAGTGAGTACAGCGTGGCGTCTGTCACGTCGGCATGGGGCACGGCCACCATCAGGATGGGCGTGTCCTCGATCTGCTGCGAGGGCAGGGGGCTGGGCGTGTAGTGCATGCCCGCCGCGCGCAGCCAGCGGCGCAGGTGGGTGCGCAGCGGCGTGCGCTCTGTGCGCTCGCCGCGTTCGGTGATGAGCACCTGCTCGGGGTGGGAAAGGTCAAACGCCAGGTGCGCGGCCGAGGGGTAGCGGCTTGCGGCCTCGGGCTCCAGGCAGCGCAGGATCACCTCTTGCAGCCAGGGCGGAATGTCGGCGCGGTGCTTGCGCGGCGGCGCGGGCGTCATCCACAGGCGCTGGCGCATGCCGCCGCTGGTGGTGGGTGCGCCAAAGGGCAGCTCGCCCGTGGCCAGCTCGTACAGCATCACGCCGATGGCAAAGATGTCGCTGCGCGGGTCGCCGCGCACGCCCACCACCTGCTCGGGCGCGATCCAGGCGGGCGAGCCCACGGCCTGGCGCATCTCCTCGGCCAGCAGGTCGGGGTAGTGGGCGTGGCACGAGAGGCCAAAATCCAGCAGCACGGCCGTGCCGTCGTCCTTGATGAGCACGTTGGCGGGTTTGAGGTCCAGGTGGCACACGTTCTGCTGGTGCAGGCTGTGCGCTGCGTGGGCCGTGGCGGCGCCCAGGCGGGCTATGGTTGCGATATCGCAGCGCCCGGGCGCTTCGTCCAGCCAGTGCTGCAGTGTCTGGCCGGGGATGTACTCCATCACCAAGTAAGGCAGCCGCACCAGGTCGCCCGCCGCCACAAAACGCGGCACATGCGGGCCGCTGAGCACGGGCAGGATCTGCAGCTCGACCTCGAAGCTGACGATGTTCTCGGCCCCGTCGCCCGCCGTCATGCGCGGGATCTTCATCGCCATGGCAAAGCCGGGGCTGCGGTCGGCCTGCGCGTATTCCACCGCGTAGATGTGGGCCATGCCACCCGCGTGGATGCAGTCCACCACGCGGAAGCCGTCGATCTCGGTGCCAGGCTCCAGCAGCTTCATGTCACTGGCCTTTTTCGAGCCGGTCGGCGTAGAAGCCGGGCAGGCCCGCCGCGCGAATGGCGGCGGCGGCGGCCAGGTGGTCATACGGCACGCGGTAGAAGGTGATCTGCTTGGCCGTGTCGTCAAACAGCGCGTACATGGCGCGCGCATCGCCGTCGCGCGGCTGGCCCACCGAGCCCACGATGCCCAGCCACTGGCGGTGCGTGGGCACGGGCACCGGCACGCCGGGCTCGGGCGCAAAGCGCATCAGCTTGGCCGTGGGCGTGAGGAAATACAGCACCTGCTCATGCACATGGCCGCAGAACACATAGCGGATGGCGGGGTCGATGCCCTGGGCGGCCGTCATGCTGCGCTCAGCCGCGTTGGAGTCCTCCACATACCGCCACTGCGCGGGCATGTCGGCACTGGCGTGCACCAGCAAGGCGCTGTTGCCCAGCCGCGCGGTGAGCGGCAGCGACTGCAAAAAGGCAATGTGGCTGTTGCCGAGCTGGTCGTGTGTCCACTGCGCGCCCAGTTCGCTGCGGTTGCGAGGGTTGGCGGGCGGCGCCAGGGCCATGGCGTCGTGGTTGCCCAGCACGCACAGGGCACCTTGCTGGGCCAGGTCACGCACCTGCTCCACCACGGCCACGGGCTCGCCGCCGTAGCCCACCAGGTCGCCCAGCAGCGCAAATTGTTCGGCGCCGTGGGCGCGGGCGTGTGTCAGGCAGGCGTCCAGTGCCTGGCGGTTGGCGTGGATGTCAGACAGCAGGGCGATTTTCATGGGGTTGTCTCCAACCCCATCATCGCGCGCGTCGCTGAATGCCAGCTTGCAGGCAGGCGGTGCCTGCGTGGTTTCAAAGCAAAAAGGCTGCGAGCGCTTGTGGATCAAGCGCTGGCAGCTATGGTTTTGGTAGCTCAGAGGCTGCGCTGTGTGGTGGTTGGTTTGTCCAGCGCCAGCACCAGGCCCAGCGCAATGATCGCGGGCAGTGCCTGGCTGAAGAAGATCTTGGGCGATGCGGTGGCGGCGCCAAACACCCCGGCCACGATCACGCAGGCCAGAAAGAAGATCTTGAACACCCGGTTGCCGGTGAACAGCCCAAAGAACAGGCCCGCTGCCAGAAAACCGTTGTACAGCCCCTGGTTGGCCGCCAGCGTGGTGGTGGCGTCGGCGAACTCCTGGGTCAGGTTGAAGGTCTTCATGCCCTGCGGCTTGTTCCAGAAGAACATTTCGAGCACGAGGATGTACACATGCTCGATGGCCACCAGGGCCACCGCAATACGGGGAAGCAGCTGGCGGCCCATCACTTACACCAGCGTGATGGTCACGTCGATGTTGCCGCGCGTGGCGTTGGAGTAGGGGCAGACCTGGTGGGCTGCGTCCACCAGCTTCTGGGCGGTTTCCTTGTCCAGGCCGGGCAGGCTGATGGCCAGGCGGGCGGCGATGCCGTAGGCGTTCGGGATGGGGCCCAGGTCCACTTCGGCGTCGATGGACACGTCTTGCGGCACGGGGATGCCGATCTTGCCGCCCACAGCCTTCATCGCGCCGATGAAGCAGGCTGCGTAGCCGGAGGCAAACAGCTGCTCGGGGTTGGTGCCGGTGCCGGAGGTGCCGGGCGAGGACAGCTTGACGTCCAGGCGGCCGTCATCGGTCTTGGCGGCGCCATCGCGGCCACCGGTCACGTGCGACTTGGCGGTGTACAGGACTTTTTCGAGCTTGGTCATGGTGTCTTCCTTGCGGTTGTTGCCCACGGTGGGCGGTGGAGGGAATCGGTTCTGGCGGTGTCGTTGCGTATTTCTGCAGGCCGTCAGCGTTGCTCGCTGAGCCGGTCTCGCAACTGCTTGAGTTCAATGGTCAGGGCGGTCAGCTCGGCAATCGAGCATTGGCTGCTTTGCAGCACACACTGCGGAATGGCCTCGGCCTGGTCGCGCAGCGCGCGGCCCTCGGCCGTGAGGGTGATGCGCACGCGGCGCTCGTCCTGCACATCGCGCAGCCGGGCGATCTGGCCCTGCGCCTCCAGGCGCTTGAGCAGCGGCGTGAGCGTGCCGGAGTCGAGAAACAGGCGCTCGCCCAGCTCGGACACGGTCACGCCGTCCTGTTCCCACAGCACCAGCATCACGAGGTACTGCGGGTAGGTCAGGCCGATGCGGTCGAGCAGGGGCTTGTACAGCTTGGTCATTGCCAGCGAGGCGGAATACAGCGCAAAGCAGACCTGGTTGTCCAGCCGCAGGATGGCGGGGCTGGGAGTGATAGGGGTGCTGGGGCTGGGCATGGGGTGAATTGTGGGGGTAAATTAAATTGTGTGCAATTGAATTGCGAAAAACTTTGTTAATGGATGGGATTGGGTGGGTGGGGAAGCGGCGCCGCGCCATCGGTGCTATTCGCGCGTCCCGCTGGCGCAGGCAGGGGCGCTGTGCCCCTTTACCTTCAGAAATTTGCTATCAATAGAAGAGCTGCTAGTGCATGATTCATCTGCGCTAGCGGTCGATTGGGCTTGAAATTTTGGCGCGTGAGGGTTCGGGCGACGACGAACCACCAGGCCCTCAGCGCCCGCTGAACTGCGCGGGCCGGCGCTCGACAAACGCGCGCACACCTTCGGCCGCGTCCTCGCTGTTGGCCAGCTGCTTTTGCACGGGGATGAAATCTGCCACCGCCGCCGCCTGCCCTTGCTCGATGGCCTTGAGCACGTTGAGCCGCGTGGCGACCACGGCCAGCGGCGCCTGGGCTTCGATGCGCTGGGCAATCTGCAGCGCTTCCTGCAGCTCCTGGCCAGTCGGCACCACTTTTTGCACAAAGTTCAGCCGGTACGCCTCGGCGCTGCCGAACTCGTCGGCCGTCAGCAGGTGCAGCAGCGCATTGCCCGTGCCCGCACGCTCTGCCATGCGCAATGTGGCGCCGCCCGTGGCCATGATGCCGCGCTGCACTTCCATCTGCGAGAAGCGGCAGTTGTCGGCCGCCACCACGATGTCGGCGCCCAGCATCAGCTCGATGCCCACGGTGAAGCAGATGCCCTTGACCGCCACCACCATGGGCTTGGTGCGGCGCCGGTAGCCAGGCAGGCCGTAGTCGTGCGGCTCCACCAGGCCTTCGGGGATGGCTTTTTCGCCGCGCTGCATGTAGGCGCTCACGGCGGGCAGGTCGAGCCCTGCGGTGAAGTGGTCGCCAAACGCATGCAGCACGCCCACGCGGAGCTGCGGGTCGTCGTCCAGCCGGGTATAGGCCTCGGCCAGCTGGCGGAACATGGGGGGCGTCCAGCCATTGCGCTTGGCAGGCCGGTTGATGCCGATCAGCAGCACATGGCCGATGACCTGGGTGTCGATGTTGCCCTCGGGCGGGGGCGTGGTGGGGGTGATGTTTGTCATGGGCGCAGGTCTCCTGGCCCATGATTGAAAACGCAATGGAAACTGCGCGCCGTCCCCCGAGGGACAGCGCGCTGAAGGCCGTCAGTAGGTGTAGACGCCTTGCCCGGTCTTGCGGCCCAGGCGGCCGGCGGCCACCATTTCCTTGAGCAGCGGGCAGGGGCGGTACTTGCTGTCGCCAAACTCGGTCAGGTACACGTCCATCACGGCCAGGCACACATCCAGGCCAATCATGTCGGCCAGCGCCAGCGGGCCGATGGGCTGGTTGCAGCCGAGCTTCATACCGGCATCGATGTCCTCGGGCGTGGCCAGGCCCTCGGCCAGCACAAAGAAGGCCTCGTTGATCATCGGCACCAGAATGCGGTTGACCACAAAGCCGGGCGCGTTCTTCACGGTGATGGGGCTCTTGCCCAGCGCCTCGGCCAGGGCCTTCACGGCGTCGTGGGTCGCGTCGCTGGTCTGCAGGCCGCGGATGATTTCCACCAGCGCCATCATGGGCACGGGGTTGAAGAAGTGCATGCCGATGAAGCGGTCTGCGCGGCTGGTCGCGGCGGCCAGCTTGGTGATGGAGATCGAAGAGGTGTTCGAGGCAATGATCACCTCGGGCGCCACGATGGCGTCCACCTGCTTGAGGATCTTGAGCTTGAGTTCGTAGTTTTCGGTGGCGGCCTCGATCACCAATTGCGCGGCCTTCAGGTCGTCGTAGCTGGTGGAAGTCTTGATGCGCGCCAGGGCCGCAGCCTTGTCGGCTTCGCTGATCTTTTCCTTCTTGATCAGGCGGTCCAGGCTGCCGGCCACGGTAGCCAGGCCTTTTTGCACTGCAGCATCCGAGATGTCGACCATCACCACGTTGATGCCCGACACCGCACAGGCCTGTGCAATGCCGTTGCCCATGGTGCCTGCGCCGATGATGCCTACGGTCTGAATCGTCATATAGAGAGCCCTCTTCAAAGTGAAACGGATGGACGGAATGGTAAGGGGAATCGCACGACCGTTCGGTTATCGTGCGTCAAACCTGAACCAACAAGCCGCTGCGCAGCATGGCGGAGGAGACACCACAACATGTTTGACTACATCGTGATCGGCGGCGGCTCGGCAGGCTCCGTGCTGGCCGGCCGCCTGACTGAGAACCCCGCCGTGCGCGTGTGCCTGCTGGAGGCGGGGCCTGCCGACAACAGCGTGCTCATCCACTGCCCGGCCGGGCTGGCCGTTATGGCCAAGTTCGAGCTGAACGGCTGGGGCTTCAACACCACACCACAGGCGGCGCTGAACAACCGGCGCGGCTACCAGCCCCGTGGCAAGGTGCTGGGAGGCTCCAGCTCCATCAACGCCATGGTCTACATCCGGGGTCAGCATGCCGACTACGACCACTGGGCCGCGCAGGGCAACCCGGGCTGGGGCTGGGAGGATGTGAAGCCGTACTTTCTGCGCGCCGAGAACAACGAGCGCGGTGCCAACGACTGGCATGGCCGGGGCGGTCCCTTCAACGTGGCGGACCTGCGTGCGCCCAACCGGTTCAGCCAATATTTCACCGACGCCGGTGTGCAGGCCGGGCACCCGCACAACACCGACTTCAATGGCGCCACGCAGGAAGGCGTGGGCCTGTACCAGGTCACGCACAAGAACGGCGAGCGCCACAGCGCGGCCAAGGGCTACCTCACGCCGCACCTGGCGCGGCCCAACCTGCAGGTCATTACCGGTGCGCATGCCACGCGCATCCTGTTCGACGGCACGCGCGCGGTGGGCGTGGAATACCGCCAGGGTGGCGTGCTCCAGCAGGTGCGCGCAGGGCGCGAGGTGCTGCTGAGTGCGGGCGCGCTGCTGTCGCCGCAGTTGCTGATGCTGTCGGGCGTGGGGCCTGCCGCGCATTTGCAGCAGCAGGGCATCCCGGTGCTGCACGACCTGCCCGGCGTGGGCCAGCATCTGCACGACCACCCCGATGTGGTGCAGGTGCTGGACGCCCCGGAGCTCAAGGACCTGTTCGGCCTCTCGCTGTCGGGCATGGTGCAGACCATGCGCGGCATCGTCGAATGGCGCAAGCACCGCACCGGCATGCTGACCACCAACTTTGCCGAGGCGGGCGGCTTTATCAAGAGCGACCCGTCCGAGCCCGCGCCCGATCTGCAGCTGCACTTTGTGATCGGCAAGCTGGTGGACCACGGCCGCAAGACGGTGTTCGGCCACGGCTACTCGGCCCACGTGTGCCTGCTGCAGCCCAAGAGCCGGGGCTCGGTCACGCTGGCCAGTCGTGACCCTATGGCCTTGCCTTTGGTCGATCCGAACTTTCTGGCGGACCCCGACGACATGGCGCGCATGGTGCGTGGCTTCAAGCGCACGCGCGAGATCCTGATGCAACCGGCGCTCGCGAAGTTCGGCGCCAAGGAGCTGGCGGCCTCGGACAGTGCGCGCACCGACGCGGAGATCGAGCAGTTCATCCGCCAGTACGCCGACACCATCTACCACCCCGTGGGCACGTGCCGCATGGGGCCTGGGCCCATGGACGTGGTGGATGCCGAACTGCGCGTGCATGGCCTCGCTGGCCTGCGTGTGGTGGACGCGTCCATCATGCCGCGCATCGTGAGCGGCAACACCAATGCGCCCACGGTGATGATTGCGGAAAAGGCGGTGGACCTGCTGCGCGCCGCGCCGTGAACGATTTCACGTTTGGCGCGCGGAACGCGATTTTTAAGGTTCTCAAAGGGTCTGTTTAAGGAGTTTTTAACAGGCAAAAACGCGGCGAATTTCTAGACTTCTTGGCATGGAAGCGGGTGCATGGTGCACCCGGCCCGGCGCCCAAAAAAAGGCGCTGAAAGAGCCCAACGAGGCCATGAAAGAACGTGATGAAGATTGATGCTCGCGAAATCGCCGCACTGACCCAAGCCCAACCCGCCGCCCCCCGCATGGACATGTACGCCAGCATCCACAAGGCGCTGCGCGCCTTTATGGCCGACACGCTGCTGGGCCTGGGCCGCATGGATGTGGACGACGACCTGGAGTTTGCCCAGACCTGCGACCGCGTGATGCAGCTGCTGGACCTGTGCCGCGCGCACCTGCACCACGAGAACCAGTTTGTGCACGCTGCCATGGAGGCGCGCCAGCCCGGCTCCAGCCAGAACATTGCGGGCGAACATCTGGAGCACGAACAGGCCATCACGGCCCTGGCCGACGGGGTGAACCACCTGATGGCCTGCGCCAAGCCCGCACGTCCGGCGGCCACCCTGGCCCTGTACCGGCAGCTGGCACTGTTTGTGGCGCACAACTTCGAGCACATGCACGAGGAAGAAACCGCGCACAATCGTGTGCTGTGGCAGTGCTACACCGACGCGGAGCTGGCGGGCGTGCACGATGCGCTGGTGGCCTCGATCCCCCCGCACGAAATGATGGTGGTGGCCCGCTGGATGGTGCCCTACATGTCGCCGGCCGAGCGCACGGCCATGCTGTCGGACATGCAGCAGCATGCGCCTGCCCCCGTGCTGGCCGCAGTGCTGGCGCAGGTGCAGCCGCACCTCACGCAGCCCGAGTGGACCAAGCTGATGCGCAGCCTGGGCCTGCCGGTGGTGCCCGGCCTAGTGCACTGAGGTTCAAGCGTCTTCCAGCACCACGGGGCGCAGCACGCACAGCCGAAAGCGCCCGCGCCCCGTTTTTTCGATGTGGATGTGTGGGCAGTTCTCTTGCAGGCGGCGCTGCAGCAACAGCAGGCGGGCCTCCAGGTTGTCGGCCACATCGGGCAGGCGCAGGGCGGGGTCCAGCCGCAGTTCGCGGTTGGTGAAGTCCACGCGCCCGGTGTGCTGGTGGTCGCGCAGCAGCTTCCAGACAATGGCGCCCGCCACCCCCTTGATCAAATAGTCGTCGTTGATGAACACGCTGTCGTTGGCCGCAAAGTGGCGCACCCGCAGCGCGCTGCCGCTCACTGGCGGTGCCGCTGTCGGAGTAGGCAGCGGCTCGGGCGCATCGGGCGCGGCCTGCAGCAGATCGATGGCGGCGGCCAGCTGGCCCGCAATGGCCACCAGCAGGTCTTCATCCTCGAAGCCAAAGCGCATGTCCTCGGGGCTCTCGGCGAACAGCACACCCAGCAGGCGCCCGGCCGACAGCAGCGGAACCGCCACCTGGCTGTGCGGCTCGGGCAGGCCGGGGTAGGGGATGTCCAGGCCGCGCAACGAGGGTGCATCGGGTGTGGCATGCGCGTCCATGCTTTCGCGGATGGCATGGCTGTACAGGGCGGCGTGCGTCATGTGGCTGATGCGCACCGGCGTGCGCTCGCGCGCAGCCATGCCGATCACTCCCTGGCCCAGGCGGATCTCGGAGCCCACCCCCGACGTGGCGTAGCCGCAGCTGGCCACTGTGTAGAGCTGCTGGGCGCTGGCGTCCAGCATCAGCACCATGGCGTGCTGGATACCCAGCTTGTCCTGCAGGCCCTGCAGTGCGCCTTGCAGCAATTCGTCCAGCCCCGTGCAGCGCGCAATGCTTTCGCTGCACAGGCGAAGCGTGTGCAAGAGCCCGGCGCGCGGCGCGGGTGCGGGCAGGCCTTCGCCCGCCACCGATTCGATGTGCTCCACGGCGTAGATGTCGGCCCCCTTGAGTTCAAACACCTCGGCCATGCCCGCATGCGACGCAATGCCCGCCAGCTGCGCGCGCATGCTCTCGAACACCGGGCCACTGTCCTCGGTGCGTTCGTACAGCAGGTGCAGGCGGTAGAAGTGGGCGGTGACTGGGTCCAGCACCAACACCGACGCGCGCGGGTTGCGCAGGATGTTCTGGCGGGTCTTGTTGAAGAACTGGAACGACAGTGCCACATGCGCCGCATCCACATAGACCACCTGCGAGATGTAGGCCACGTTGGGTGTGCCGTCAGGGTCGCAGGTCGCCATGATGGCGGGAATCGCCCCTTCCAGGCAGGGGCGGATGCTGTGCAGGGACGGCGCTGCGGTGCTCATGGCTGCGGTACGGGTGGTGTGGGTGGTGCGGGCGGCGCACACAGCTCCGCGCCTGCGCGTGGGCCTGGGGTCTGGTCGAACGCGCTGGTGGGGGTGAATGTCACTGCCACCACATCCTGCAGCGGTGCTGCCAGCATGGCGCCCACATACTGCGGCCCATAACCCACCCGGCCCACCTCCTGCACCATGGACTGGAGGTAGGCCTGCAACACCGGCAGGTCGCCATCAGTGGCCGGACGCTGCGTGGCCCGGCGGGCTTTGAGCTGCAGCGTCTGGTGGGTGGACGGCACGCTGAACACCACGGCAATCTCTCCGGTGTGCGCAATGTCCTGCAGCAACTGTTCGGACTGGCTGCGCCGCAGGTACACCGTGACCTCCCGCCCATCGCTGCTGATGCGACTGCCCACGGCCCGCATGATGCTCGGCCGCAGGGCCGCATCGCGTGACGCCACGATGGCCGACACGCCCTTGGCCACCATGGCGATATGGCTGGTGCCGAGCAGCACGGTCATGCCTTGAAGCGCTTGCGGGTCAGGGCCAGGGCTACCCAGAAGGCCACCACCGTGGTCACCAACAGCACCAGGCCATGGCGCAGGGGGTGGGCGGGCCACTGGTCCATGAACAGCGGGCGCACCAGCTCGACTGCGTTGGTCAGCGGCAGCCAGTCGGAGATGGCGCGCACGATGGGCGGCAACTGTTCGCGCGGGAAGAACACGCCCGAGAGAAACATCATGGGTGTGAGCACCAGCGTGAAGTAGTAGGTAAAAAAGTCATACCCCTTGGCCAGCGCGTTGAAGATGAGCGCGATGCTGGAGAACATGATGCCCACGAACAGCAGCACCGGCCAGGCCACCAGCAGCTTGGGGCTGTGGCTGATACCCAGGGCCAGCATCACGCCCAAGATGGCCGTCACGGTGAACAGCGCCTTGAACGCCGCCCAGAGCATCTCGGCCAGCACCACGTCGTCCAGGCTCACCGGCGCGTTCATGATGCCGTCCCAGGTCTTCTGCACATGCATGCGCGAGAAGGCCGAGTACAACGCCTCGAAGCTGGCCGCGTTCATGGCGCTCATGCAGATGGAGCCGCTGGCCAGGAACAGGATGTAGGGCACCTTGGTGTCGCCCGCTGCGCCACCCACACTCACTTGCCCCACCAGGGCCCCCATGCCGTAGCCAAAGGCCACCAGCCACATCAGCGGCTCGGCAATGTTGCCCACCAGGCTGGGGATTGCCAGCTTGCGCCAGACCAGCAGGTTGCGCAGGAACACGGGCCACCAGCGCACGGACAGGCTGGGCGGGCGCCACACCGACGGCGGGGGCGCGGCCACAGAGGCCACGGAGGACGGGGTAACGGTTTGCATTCGCTTATTGTGCGATGTTGGCGGGCGGCCGCACAGCCCCAGGCGTGCCTGCCGGCGGGGGGCGTCCCGTCAGGTGGGCACGCCCATTGCTTGGGTGCTGCCATGCCCACCCATGTCCTGAACCTGCCTGCCGGTGCCAGCGCCCTCTGGCAGAACCGCCTCGGGCTGCTGCTGGAGTCCACGGGGGAGGGGGTGTTTGGCATCGACCTGGCCGGCAACTGCGTGTTCATCAACCGGGCGGGCGCACAAATGCTGGGCTTTGCGGCCGAAGAGGTGATGGGGCGCAACATGCACGCGCTCACCCACCACAGCCACCCTGACGGCAGCCCCTACGCCGACAGCGACTGCCCCATCTTCAACGCCTTCCGCCAGGGCCTGCCCTGCCGGGTGGACTCCGAGGTGTTCTGGCGCCAGGACGGTTCGGCGTTTGCCGTGGAGTATTCGAGCCACCCCATCCTGGAGGGCGAGCAGGTGCACGGCGCCGTCATTGCGTTTGTGGACATCACCAGTCGCAAGCGCGCCGCCGACGAACTGCAGCGCGCGCACGACGACCTGGCCCGCGCCAATGACGAGCTGGAGCGCCGCGTGGCCGCGCGCACCCAGGAGCTGTCGCAGGCGCTGGCGCAGCTGCGGGAGCTGTCCGCCTACTCAGAGCAGGTGCGGGAGGACGAACGCACCCGCATCGCCCGCGAGGTGCACGATGAGCTGGGCAGTCTGCTGGTGGCGCTGAAGATGGATGTCAACTGGCTGCACAAGCGCTTGGGCGAGCAGGGCGAGCGCACGCCCGAAGCGGCTGGCGACATGCGCACGCAGATGCGGTGCAAATGCCAGAACATGAGCCGCCTGATCGAAAACGCCGTGGACAACGTGGGCCGCATCATCACCGACCTGCGCCCCAGCATCCTGGACCACCAGGGCCTGTGGGCGGCGCTGGAGTGGCAGGCGCAGGAGTTTGTGCAGTCGGCCGAGCTGGAGCTGGCGTGGCACATGGACGTGCCCGCCACCCTGCACCTGCCCGAGCCCGCCGCCATCGCCGTGTTCCGCATCTTCCAGGAGATGCTGAGCAATGTGGGCCGCCACGCGCAGGCCAGCGCCATCGACATTGCGATTGACGTGCAGGACGATGTGCTGCAACTGCGCGTGCGTGACAACGGCGTAGGCGCCACCCGCCAGGCGCTGGAGGCGCCCACCGCCTATGGGGTGATGGGCATGCGCGAACGGGCGCGGCAGCTGGGCGGCCAGCTGAGCATCACCAGCGAGCCGGGGCAGGGCTCGTGCCTGCAATTGCTGATTCCTCTGGAGCTGTCATGAATTCCGTGGTTCGCGTATTGATCGGGGATGACCACCGCATCGTGCGGGAGGGGCTCAAGCAGGTGCTGGGCGACCCGGCCAACGGTGCGCCCGAGATCACTGTGGTGGCCGAAGCCACCCAGGGCAGCGAGGTGCTGGAGCAGGTCGCGGCGCTGCAAGGGCGCACGGGTGCGCTCGGCGTAGACCTGGTGCTGCTGGACATCGCCATGCCGGGCATGGACGGCCTTGAAGTGCTGCAGGCTCTGCGCAAGGCCTGGCCCGCGCTGCCGGTGCTGATGCTCAGCACCTACCCCGAGCGGCAATACGCGGTGCGCTGCATCCAGATGGGCGCGGCGGGCTACCTGCACAAAAGCGCCGACCCCGACGACATGGTAGCCGCCGTTCGCAAGGTGGCTTCGGGCGGGCGCTACCTGACAGAGGCCACTGCGCAAGCCCTGGCGGGCGCGGTGGAACGCACCGGCGTGGTGCGCGCAGCGCAACAGGGCTCGCCCGCTGGAGTAGACGCGCTCTCCTATCGAGAGCATCAGGTGTTCCGTCTGCTCACGGCCGGGCAGAGCGTGAGCGAAATTGGTGCGCAGCTCAAGCTCGCGCCCAACACGGTGAGTACCTACCGCGCCCGCATCCTCGAAAAGACCGGTGCGCGCAATGACGTGGAGCTGGCGCTGCTGGCGCGCGGCGCGCCTGCCGAGTGATTTGCGGGCGCTGCATCGCCGATTTGTAGTGCTGGCCCTACACGCTGTAGACACCACACCCACGAATTCATGACAGCGGGCCGGCACCGGCAAAAACTGGCCCGCGCTTTGCGTAACGCCTGGCACCAACTTCTTCGAGGTGTGCCATGTCCGAATTCTTCTCGCCCTACGATGCCGACCGCCCGTTGATGCTGAAATGCAGCTGTGGCCGCGACCACACGGTGGCCGACCACCATGCCGAGGTCTCTGCCGATGCCGCTGCAGCCACCCTGCGCCAGCGCAGCGAGACCCGCGAGTTTGAGCTCTACAGCAACGAGTTCATCGAAGCCACGCTGATCAAGGCGCTGTTTCCGCAAGACGCGGTGCGCCGCCGCTTCATCAAGGCCGTGGGCAAGGGCACCGCCATGGCGGCCATTGCCAGCGTGTTGCCGGTAGCCAGCCTGCAGGCCATGGCGCAAGAGAAGCAGGGCGCGCTGGAGAAGACCAACCTCAAGATCGGCTTCATCCCGATCACCTGCGCCACGCCGCTGATCATGGCCCACCCGCTGGGCTTCTACAGCAAGCAGGGCCTGAATGTCGAAGTCACCAAGACAGCAGGCTGGGCGCTGATCCGCGACAAGATGATCAACAAGGAGTACGACGCCACGCACTTCCTCTCGCCCATGCCGCTCGCGATCTCCATGGGCCTGGGCTCCAACGCCACGCCGATGAACGTGGCCACCATCCAGAACGTGAACGGCCAGGCCATCACGCTCGCCCTCAAGCACAAGGACAACCGCGACCCCAAGAACTGGAAGGGCTTCAAGTTCGCGATTCCGTTCGAGTACAGCATGCACAACTTCCTGCTGCGCTACTACCTGGCCGAGGCGGGCCTGAACCCCGACACTGACGTGCAACTGCGCGTGGTGCCACCGGCCGAGATGGTGGCCAACCTGCGCGCGGGCAATATCGATGGCTTCCTGGGCCCCGATCCGTTCAACCAGCGCGCCGTGTTCGAGGAGGTTGGCTTCATCCACCTGCTCACCAAGGACCTGTGGAACGGCCACCCCTGCTGCGCCTTCGGCACCAGCACCGAGTTCATCCAGAAGAACCCCAACACCTTTGCCGCGCTGTACCGCGCAGTGCTCACTTCGGCCGCCATGGCGCGCGACCCCAAGAACCGCGAGCTGATCGCCAAGGTGATTGCGCCCCAGGCCTACCTGAACCAGCCCGAGGCCGTGATCAACCAGGTGCTCACCGGCAAGTTCGCCGATGGCCTGGGCAAGATCCAGAACGTGCCCGACCGCGCTGACTTCGACCCCATGCCCTGGCAAAGCATGGCCGTGTGGATGCTCACGCAGATGCAGCGCTGGGGCTACATCAAGGGTGATGTGGACTACAAGCAGATTGCCGAAAAGGTGTTCCTGATCACCGACGCGAAAAAGCAGATGAAGGCGTTGGACCAGAAGGTGCCCGACGGCGCGTACCCCAAGTTCAAGATCATGGGGCGCGAGTTCGATGCGGCGAAGGCGGCCGAGTACGCCAAGAGCTTCCCCATCCGCAAGGCGGCATGACATGACTGCCACCAAAAACCTCAACCTGCGCGCGGGCCTGCTGTCCGTGCTCATCTTCCTCACGCTGCTGGGCATCTGGTACGTGGCCACGTCGTCCTCGGGCGCTGGCGGCGGCACGGCGGGCATGACAGCCGAGCAGATCGAGTACGCCAAGATGATGGGCAAGGACCCGGGCGCATCCAAGAGCGGTGGTTTTCCCACGCTGGGTGCGATGGGCAGCACGGTGTGGGGCCACCTGTCCAACCCGTTCTACGACAACGGTCCCAACGACAAGGGCATCGCCATCCAGCTGGCGCACTCGCTGGGCCGCGTGGCGCTGGGCTTTGGCCTGGCCTGCCTGGTGGCGATCCCGCTCGGCTTCATCATCGGCATGTCGCCGCTGCTGCGCCGCGCGTTCGACCCGTTCATCCAGGTGCTCAAGCCCATCAGCCCGCTGGCGTGGATGCCGCTCGCGCTCTACACCATCAAGGACTCATCCATCTCGGGCATCTTCGTGATCTTCATCTGCTCGGTGTGGCCCATGCTGGTGAACACGGCGTTTGGTGTGGCATCGGTCAAGCGCGACTGGCTCAACGTGTCGGCCACACTGGAAGTGAACCCGCTGCGCAAGGCCTTCCTGGTGATCCTGCCTGCCGCAGCGCCCACCATCCTCACGGGCATGCGCATCAGCATGGGCATCGCGTGGCTGGTGATTGTGGCCGCCGAGATGCTGGTGGGCGGCACGGGGATTGGCTACTTCGTGTGGAACGAGTGGAACAACCTGTCGCTCACCAACGTGATCTTCGCCATCCTGGTGATCGGCGTGGTGGGCATGTTGCTCGACCTGGCGTTTGGCCAGCTGCAGAAGGTGGTGACCTATGTGGAGTGATGTTGCCCAGCGCCCGGCTGTTCCAGCCCCTCTTGCCACTGACGCCCCGCAACGAAAGGCCTCTGCCGTGACCCAAGGCTTCCTCCAGATCGACCGGCTGAGCAAAGCCTTTGTACCCGCCAAACCCGTGTTTGCCGACGTGTCGTTCACGCTCGACAAGGGCGAGTTCGTCTGCATCATCGGCCACTCGGGCTGTGGCAAGACCACCATCCTGAACGTGCTGGCGGGGCTCGACACCGCCACCTCGGGCACCGTCATCATGGACGGGCGCGAAGTGGCCGGCCCCAGCCTGGACCGGGGCGTGGTGTTCCAGAGTCACGCGCTCATGCCCTGGCTCACGGTGCGCCAGAACATCGCGTTCGCCGTGAAGTCGCGCTGGCCGGACTGGAAGAGGAGCCAGGTCGATGTGCATGTGGAGAAGTTCGTGGCGCTGGTAGGCCTGAGCCCTGCCATCGACAAGAAGCCTTCGCAACTCTCGGGCGGCATGAAGCAGCGCGTGGGCATTGCGCGCGCGTTCTCCATCCAGCCCAAGATGCTGCTGCTGGATGAGCCCTTTGGCGCACTCGATGCGCTCACACGCGGCACCATCCAGGACGAACTGATGACCATCGTGCGCCAGACGCAGCAGACGGTGTTCATGATCACGCACGATGTGGACGAAGCCATTTTGCTGGCTGACCGCATTCTGCTGATGAGCAACGGCAACGAGACGCCCGAGGGCTATCGCCCCGGTGGCATCGCCGAGGTGGTGGTGAACCCGCTACCGCGCGAGCGCACGCGCACCAGCCTGCACCACCTGGACGGCTACTACGCGCTGCGCAACCACATCGTGGACTTCCTGGTGACGCGCGCCAAAGCCCACTGAATTCCTGAGCAACCAAGCCCTGTCGTGTTGCCCCTTGTGGGTGGCAGGGAGGGCTGCACCCTGAAGTTTTTGTTCCCCGTTCCAAAACCCATCCAACCGAAGGAGCCATCACCATGAACCGCAACGACGTTACCGAAAAGATCATCAGCACCAAGGTCGCCAAGGGCCTGCAATGGGAGGCCATTGCCAAGAAGGTCGGCCAGTCCAAGGAATGGACCACGGCCCTGTGCCTGGGCCAGATGACCGCCACCCCCGAGCAGGCCAAGATCGTCGGCAAGATCTTCGGCCTCACGGCCGAGGAGCAGAAGTGGCTGCAAGTGGTGCCTTACAAGGGCTCGCTGCCCACGCCCGTGCCCACGGACCCGCTGATCTACCGCTGGTACGAGGTGGTGAGCGTGTACGGCACCACCATCAAGGAACTGATCCACGAAGAGTTTGGCGACGGCATCATGAGCGCCATCGACTTCAGCATGGACATACAGCGCGAGGCCAACCCCAATGGCGACCGTGTCAACGTAGTGTTGTCCGGCAAGTTCCTGCCCTACAAGCAGTACTGAAATTGGGCCCAGGCTGTGTTCGTCACAGCACTTTGACGGCGCGGCCGATGAACTGGATGGGCCCCGTGGGTTTGCCAATCGGCGAGCCTGTGGGGGGCTCCAGCGTCAGCTCGAACAACTGGTTGGGCTGCAGCGGCGGCAGCTTGTCCAGCGGGATCTGCAGGGGCTGACCGGGCTGCACCAGGCCCAGCGACACGGGGCCGCTCCAGCCGTCGGCCTTGGTCCAGAACTCCAGGGCCTTGTCGGCGGGCACTTCGGCCACGCCCAGAGGAATCAGGCTGATCTGCCGCGGCGAGCTGGCCTGCACCACCCAGCCGGGCGCCTTGTCCTGCGGCGCGACCAGCACCACCATGAACTGCGGCGGCGCGGCCACGGGTGCGGTGCGCGTGACCAGCACCGCCGCGAGCACCGCCGCCATCGCAAAGCCTGACCCTGCAAGGGCCCGCCACAGGCCCAGGTGGTCCCACCAGCGGACAGAAGGCTTGCGCTCGGTGTTGGCGCGAGGTGGCGTGGTAACGGGGGGCGCGGCCTGCTGTGCGCTGGCTGCTTGCAGCGATTGATCGATGCGCGCCCACAAGGCGGCGGGCGGCGCGATGGGCTCGGCCAGCTGGGTCAGCGGCAGCAGGCGGGCTTCCCATTCGGCCACCGCCTGCTGCAGTGCTCGGTCACCGGGCAGGCGTTGCTGCACGGCCTGGCGCTCTGCTACGGCCAGGGTGCCCAGCACGTACTCACCCGCCAGCACATGCAGGTCGTCCGGCGAGGGGGTAGGCGGTGTGTTGCGCACATCGGTCATGCCATGCACTCCCGCAGCGATACCAGGCTGCGCCGTATCCAGGCTTTCACGGTGCCCAGCGGGGCGCCCAGACGTTCGGCGATTTCGCTGTGCGAGCAGCCGTCCACATAGGCGTGCAGCACGCAGTTGCGGCGCGCCGGGTCCAAGGCCTCCAGGCAATGCTGCAGGCGGCCCAGGCTGGCGTTGAGTTCAAAGGTTTCCTCCACCTCGTGGTGGGCCTGCACAGACATGTCGGCCTCCAGGGCTTGGGTGGTGGTGTCGTCCACATCCACGTGGCGGCTTGCGTCGCGCACGGCGTTCAGGGCCAGGTTGCGCACCACGCTGTAGATCCAGCCGCGTGCGCTGCCACGGGACGTGTCGTAGCTGGCGGCGCGGGTCCAGATGTTCACGCAGGCATCGTGCACGATGTCCTCGGCCAGCGCGCGCTGGCGCACGATGCGCAGCGCCACGCCCAATAGCCGCGCGCCCTCCTGTTCGTACAGGCGCTGCATGGCCTGCCGGTCGCCGGCCGCGCAGGCGGCCAGAGCGGCTTCGTAGTCAAAATCGCCAGAGGTGTCGGGCACGGTGTGCGGGCAGCGGGGCAGTGGCTGAAGGGTGGGCGCATCGTAGCCGCAAACCCGTCACCGCCCCGGTGGTAGCCCCCGCTGCGCAGGGGATTGCGTGCGCGTGGTTTACGCGGCCTTCCAGAAGATGTAGTCGGCCTGGTACTTCACGATCTGGCGCTCGCCCTTGTTGGCGGTGGTGCAGGCGGCAGCCGGTGCCACGCCGCCCTTCAAGGCCACACGCTGGATGAAGGTCACGCCGGTCATGGCGCCGGAGCCCATGGCGGGGTTGGCCTTGACGAGCTGGTAGGGCAGGTTGCCAGCGCCCGATGGCGCCACGGCCAGCTGGGTGGCTGTGAGCTTGGAGCCGTCGTTCGACTCCCAGGTGGCGGGCGGGCCGTAGTAGGTGCCCACTTGTTTGCCGCTGCGGTCATTCAGCACGGCCTTGGGGCCCACGAACACCCATTCGGTCTGGCCCGGCATGTTGGCCTTGTCGCGGCATTCGTAGGTGATCTCGCCCACGCCCACGGTTTCCATCGCCACCTTGTTGCCCGCCGGAACCTTGATGCTGTCGGGCAGGCTGTCCTGCGAGTACATGGATTTGGAAGGCGACGACATCATCGAGCCGCAGGCGCTCAGCAGCACGGCGGCGGCAATGGCACCCGCGAGGGGCAGCAGGCGGGAGATGGGAGACGTGTGGATGGTCATGGCGTTTCTCTCTGGTCTATGGGTTGATAGGACAGCAGCAAGTTGCGCTGCTGGAGGTACTACCCACGAAAACGCCGTTTGGATGCAGTGGATGCCAAAAATTTTTTGCCGATGCCAGCCCGGGCAAGGTTGCCGCCCGGGCCCGAGGCTGCCTCAATGCAGGGTCAGCGGCCGGGTGGTGGTCTTGACGCGCACCACGGCTGCCCGGTGCTCATAGGGTGCCGCCGGCTGGCCCAGGATGGCGGCCGCCAGCGTGCGCGCCTGCCGGGCAATCGGTTCAATATAGCGGCTGCACTGCCCGTTGATGCTGATGCAATCGCCCAATGCATGGATGCGAGGTACGCTGGTCTGCAGCGTGTCTGCGTCCACCGCAATGCCCTGGGCCCAATCAAGCCCTGCACTCTGTGCCAGGCGGTGGGCGGGCACAAGACCTGCAGCCACCACCACTTCGTCCGCCGCAAAGCGCTGCCCGGTGGTGGTGGTGACGCGGTAGCGTGGGCCCACGCGTTCCACCTGCTCCACCTGCAGGCCGCCTTCAAAGCGGATGGACAGGTCTTTCCAGGCGTCCAGCAGCTGAGGCCCCGCCTGCTGGTCGTGCCAGCGCGCCAGCGGTTCGGCAGCGGTGTCCAGCAGCGTGATGCGGTGGCCGCCCAGGGCCAGGTCGTTGGCCAGCTCGCTGCCGATCAGGCCCGCGCCGATGATGAGCACGTCCTTGGGCTGGTTGCCCAGGTGCTGGCGCAGGCGCTGGTAGGCGTCCAGGTGGTTGATGCGCCAGCACAGGCTGGCGGGCAGCCCCTGCGGCAAGGCGGCCTGCGCACCGTGGGCCAACACCAGGTGGCCGTAGCGCAACACGCCCCGCGTGGTGCGCAGTTGGCGGGTGTCGGCGCAGATGCGCACGGCATGGGTGTGGGTCAGCAGGGTGATGCCCAGGCGGTGCGCCGCATCGCGGCCGGTTTCGGACACCAGGGCCAGCGGGTCCAGCTGGCGCGCCATGGCCACCGACAGCAAAGGCTTGTCGTACCGGTCGCCCGCGCAGGCCGTCACCAGGGTGATGGGCAGCGTGGCGCTGTGTTGGCGCAGGGTTTCGGCCAATTGCCAGCCTGCACGGCCCGCGCCGACGATGACTACGCCCGGCTCGCCACGCACGCGCAGGGAGGCGGCTGGCGCTGCGCTGGCCTGCGCCCGCAGCGCCTCCAGCGTGGGGGCTTCGTATGGCGAAAAATCGGCCTTGGTCACGCCGCACAAGGGGCAGGCCCAGTCGTCGGGTATGTCCGCCAGCCGCGTGCCGGGCGGCAGGCCGCCATCCGGGTCGCCGTCGGCCTCGTGGTAGACGTAGCCGCAGGCGTTGCAGATGTAGCTTTGCCAGGGCGCCTGGGTGGCCGTGTCGGCGAACGCATCGCACAGCGCCTGCGATGCCGCGCTCAACGCGAACTCGGAGACAGCCGACGGCGTGGTGACGGTGGGGAAGGCGGGCGTCATGCAGGCATCTCCTCGGTGCTGAGCCGGGCGATCTCTTTGCGCAGGTGCTTGATGGCGGGTGTGACGATGGCCACAAAGTGCGACTCGCGCACGCGCCGCTGCACGTCCGAGCTCATGAGGTAGCCGCGTGCACCCTGGTGCATCAGGGCGGACTGGGCGGCGCGCAGGCACAGCTCCGCGCCGTGGGCGCGGGCGTCCAGCACATCGATGAAGAAGTCGGTGCTTGTGTCGAACGGCGTCTGGGCCAGTTGCATGACGCGTGCGGTCAGTGCATCCAGCTCTGCCTGCAGCGCGTCGGGCCGGTCTTCGAGGAACTGGTTGACGTGGCCCAGTTGGGCCTCCACCGCCCACATCGAGTCGATGGCGCCCTGGGTGATGCCCACGGCCATGCCACATTGCAGCATCACAAACGCCGCGCGGATGCGTGCGATAAAAGGCCGGGTGGGGTCGGCCATGGTGTCGGCCGTGCCGATGAAATGGTCCTTGAGCCGCAGTGCATAGGTGCCCGTGCCCTCCATGGCCGAGAAGCTGGGGCATTCGCGCATCTCCACGCCCGGTGCGTCGCAGCGCAGCAGGAACATCACCTCGCGCTGGCTGGCCGTGCTGTCGGCCTCCACCACCGCCGCGATCGCGCCACAGTAGTGGTCAGGCCCCAGGTTGCTCACCCAGGGCAGGGTGCCGTTGATGAGATAGCCACCCTCCACTGGCGTGGCCTTGAGCAGCAGGTTTTCGATCTGGGCATAGCTCTTCATGGGGTTGGACAGCGCCGTGCCACCCATGCCCGCGCCGCTGGCGTGGCGCTGCAGCACATCGCCCATCAGCGCGGGGTTGCCCGACTGCTGCAGGTACAGCCCGCACACCGCCTGGCACCACATCATGAAGCCGGTGGCGCCGCACACGCGCGAGGCCTCGGCCATGGCGCGGATGGCCAGGCCGTAGTCGGCGGGGCCCGCCGTGCTGTCCAGGTGCGCGCTCATCGCGCCCACGGCGGCCAGTTGCTGCAGCTCGGCGCAGGGGTAGTAGCCGGTGCGGTCAATCGCCTCCACCTGCGCGGCCAGCGGGCCCTGGGCAATCTGGCGCACGGCGGCCAGCAGCGCATCGCCCCGCAGGGCGCCGTCCAGGTGGAGTTGGGGAGGGAGGTCGGCGGGGTTCATGGGGCTCCTTGGGTGCGCGGGACGGGCTCGGTTGCGGGGGGCTCTTTAGTCCGCCAGACTGATTTCGAAGGGAATGGGGTTGCGCATGCTGTTGGCCACGGGTGAGTAGAAGTTGGCGTGCTGCACGATCTCGTCGAGCACCTCGCGCGGCGCGTCGCCCTCCACCAGCACCTTCACGCGGATGGCCTGGAAGCCCATTTCGGGCGGCGTCTTTTGCAGCGCGCCGCCAGCGCCCCAGGCGGCGGGGTTGCCGATGTCGCCTTCCATGAACACCTCGATCTTGCTGAGCTTGACCTGCTTCCAGGTGGCCACAGCCGTGATCCCCACGGCCAGGCAGCCGCCCAGGCCTGACAGCACGACTTCGCCGGGCGCTGGCGCCGTGTCCTGGCCGAACAGGTGCAGCGGCTCGTCCACCACCACCGGCGCATGATTGCCCACATAGCTCAGCGAGCGGTACTGCCCTTCCATCACCGTGTGGACCTTGTTGGTGCCACGGCTGGCGGGGTTGTTGCGGCCCTTGTCGGCAAAGGCCATCAGGCCGTCGCGGTCGATGGGGCGCAGGTGCGTGTGCACGGTGGTCACGATGGTGGTGGGGGCAGAGGGTTCCAGCAGATCGGTGGACATGGTGTTCCTTGAAGAAAGAGAAGGGAATGCAAAAAAGAAGGACAGGGTTCGCAGCGGGCCACGCCCGCTGCAACAACGCGCGGGGCTCAGGCCGCCAGCGCCAGCGCAGGCTTTTTGGGGAACTTGACCAGCGGCAGACCGCTTTCGATCGGCAGCTTGTCGTCGCGCGACCATTCGTTCCACGAGCCGAAGTACATGCGCACATCGGCAAAGCCCGCCTGCTTGAGCGCGAGGAAGGTGTTGGACGCACGCGCGCCCTTGAAGCAATACAGGTACACCGTGTCCGCCGGGCTGATGCCCGCCGTGGCGCATTCGGCGCGCACTTCGTCGGGCGACTTGAAGACGGGGCCCTGGGGTGAGGGCTTCATGAAGCGGTACCACTCCAGCCACTTGGCGCCGGGCAGGCGGCCCTTGCGGGGCGCAAAGTCCTTGCCGTAGGGGCTGGAGCTGTCGCCAATCCATTCGTCCACATCGCGCACGTCCAGCAGCACGGTGTCGGTGCCCAGGGCCTCGATCACGTCTTCCTTGGTCAGCATCACGTCGGTGGTGGCCAGGTTGGTGGGGAAGATGGCAGGGGTGGGCACCACGGCCTCGGTGGAGACGGGTAGCTCTGCCGCCTTCCAGGCCGAGTAGCCGCCATTCAATACCTTGACCTTGGGGTAGCCCAGCCAGGTCAGCAGGTAGTAGCCCCGGCAGGACTGACCGTAGCCGCTGTTGAGCGCATCTTCATAGAACACCGCCGTCTCCGCACCCGACAGGCCGATGGCGCCCAGGTGCGCGGCAAAGGTGTCTTTCAGCTCCTGCAGGCCTTGGGGCGTGGAGGTGGCGAGGTAGGTGAAGGTCTCGCGCAGGTTCACCGCGCCGGGGATGTGCCCCAGGGCATAGGTGTCGGCGTCGCGGGTGTCGATCAGCACCACAGGCTCTGCGGCTTGCAGGGCCAACAACTGGGTGGGCGAGATGAGGACGGCGTCGGAGGCGGTAGCGGTCACGGTGCTCATGGAAAACCTTTCGGTGCGGTGGTGGGCGGGATGCCTGCCCTCCTTATCGCAACAGGTGTGCCAGAGCGGGTGGAGATGGGTAAATTTGAATAAAAATGGCTGGAAGCGCTAGTGAAATATGCGCTGGCAGCTATTGATTTGATAGTAAACCGGACGTGGCCATGTGTCAGTAGCCAGGGTGGAACAGACCGCGCCAGACACTGTGTCTACAAATTGTCGACACAGTGTCCGTCGTCACTTCAGACCCGCCTTGCGCAGCCGGTAGCTGAACTGCCGCAGCGTCAGCCCCAGGCTCTGCGCTGCACGCGACTGGTTGCCGTGGTGCTCGGCCAGTGCTGTCTGCAGCACCAACACGCTGTGCGACTGGGCCGGTGCGTAGTCACGCACCAGCGGCGCCGGGGCAATGGCTGGGCGTTCTGCTGCCGTGGTGGCTGCAGCAGGCTGTGGTGCGGGAGGCGAAGGCAACGGCAAGGACGCAGCCGGCAGAAACCGGTCCAGCTCCGCCCGCGCCACCAGCGTGTCATTGGTCAGCAGCACCAGGCGTTCGATCACATTGCCCAGCTCGCGGATGTTGCCGGGCCAGGGGTGTTCTTCCAGCCGCGCCAGCGCGTCGGGCGAGAGGTTCACGTTGCGCTGGTGCGCCTGGTTGGCGCGGCTCACAAAGTGCAGCGCCAGCGCGCGGATGTCCTCGCGCCGCTCGGCCAGCGAGGGCAGATGGATCGGAATCACGTGCAGGCGGTAGTACAGGTCCTGCCGAAAGCGCCCGGCCTCCACATCGGCCGACAGGTCGCGGTGGGTGGCCGCCACCAGGCGCACGTTGACCTTGACCTCGCGCTGCCCGCCCAGGCGCACCAGCGTGCCCTCCTGCAGCGTGCGCAGCAGCTTGGACTGCAGGGCCAACGGCAGCTCGCCAATCTCGTCCAGAAAGATCGTGCCGCTGTCGGCCTGCTCAAACCAGCCCGCGCGGGCCGTGCTGGCGCCGGTGAACGCGCCTTTTTCGTAGCCAAACAGTTCGGACTCGAACAGCGCGTCTGGAATGGCCGAGCAGTTGACCTTGATGAAGGGCCGGTCGCGCCGCCCGCTGGCCAGGTGCACGGCGCGTGCGAACAGCTCCTTGCCTGTGCCGGACTGGCCCAGCAGCAGCACAGTGGCCTGGGTTTGCGACACGCGCTCCAGCTCGCTCAAGGCCTGCAGCAGCGGTGGCGAGCTGCCAATGAGCCCGTAGCGCGCGCTTTTGGTGTTGAGCGCATTGGCCAGCACGGCGTTGCGCGCCTGCAGCTGCCGCGTCTGCTCGGCCACCAGGGCTTCCAGCTGCAGCAGCTGCCCGACCAGCGTGGCCAGCACGCGCAGCACCGCCAGGTCGTCGTTCAGGTGGCGCTGGCGGCTGCGGATGCGGTGACAGGCCAGCACGCCGATAGGTGCGTTGTTGACCTCGATGGGCAGGGCGATGAAAGCCACCGTCTCGGGCGGCAACTGGCTGCGCTCCACCGCGCGGGCCAGGAACAGCGGCTCGGCATCGATGTCCTGCACGATGGCAGGCTGCCCCGTGGCCAGCACCCGGCCGGTGATGCCCTCGCCCCAGGCGTAGCGCCCGCGCTGCACCTCGGCCTGGGTGAGGCCGTAGGCATGCTGGATGGCGGCGGTGCGCGGCGCGCCGGCTGGGGCGGTGGGCGCTGCGTCCACCAGCACGATCCGTCCCCGGTTCAGGCCCAGCAGCTCGCTCATCAGATGCAGCATTTCGCGCAGCACCAGGCCGGGCGCCAGGCTGCGGCCGATGAGGCGCATCACCTCGCGCATCAGCAGCAGCTCCTGCGCGTGCCAGTCGGTGGCGGGGCTGGGTGGGGAGTGCGGTGGCATGGGGGTATGCATGCCGGTGCGTCGCAAGTTTTGCGCCTGCTTCGCCCCGCCGGGCCGTCCTCCGCGTTGCCGAGCCTCGCGGGGGCGGCTCCCTGACCTTGTTGAGCGCTTGTGTCTGGCCCTGGGGCGTCCCAACGCACCTTGCAAAAATGGCGTGTGCGGGTGCTAGCGTTTGCTGCCGGTGGGTACGGGCGGCAGCGCCTTGAGGTACAGGTACAGGGCGTCGGCGTCGGTCTGGCTCATGGACTTGAGCGAGCCGAAAGGCATGACGGTGCTGACCGCTGAGCCGTCGGGGCGTGTGCCCGTGGTGAGCATCTGGCGGAATTGTTGTGCGCTGAGGTAGCGGTGCATGGCGCCCTCCGGGGCCGATGTGAGGTTGGAGGCGGCCGGCCAGTCTGGGGGCGCTCCGGGAATCTTGCCTCCAGCCAGCTTTTCACCGTGGCAGCCCATGCACATATTGGCCACATAGGCGCCATGCGCCACATTGACGCCCTCGGCCACCGGCGTCTGTACAGGCAGCGTGTGGTCGATCTTCTCGTAGGCATCTTTCACGACCCCGGCGGCGTAGAGCAGCTTCACAAGCACCGGCAGCCGGACGATGCCGGGTTCGCCATCCACAGCGGGCAATTGCTGCACATAGGCCGCGAGCGCTGCGAGGTCCTGGTCTGTGAAGCGGTTGTAGTCCTCGCTGGGCATGATGAGGGCCGGGCGACCGTCGCGCTTGATGCCATGGCGCACCACGCGATCCCAGTCGGCGCTGCGGTAGCCCACCACCACGCTGTTTGCGCCAGGTGTCAGGTTGGGGCCGCGTACCAGCAGGCCGTTGGCATCGTCTATGAAGGTGCGCCCCGCACCGTTCGCCCCGTGGCAGTCCACACATCCACGGGAGGCAAACAGGTACCGGCCGCGCTCGATGCTGGCGGCGTCCTGCACGATGGCGGGCGAGGCGACTTCGAGCGTGAGCGGGCGATTCATCTTGCGCTCAGCCATCTGTGTGCCGCCAGCGATGAGGGCTGTGGCCACAGCGGCCAGTGCCGCTCCCGCCCAGAGGGTTCTTCGCAACCAGCGCTTCATGATGTTGCCCCCGTAGCCGTGCCGGCGGCCTGGCTCGGGTGCCTGCGGCGCCCTCGGAAGCGCGACTTGATCAGCTCGCGTGCCATCTTGAGCTTCAGGCGCAGCCGGGGCTGGTGGCCCCATGTGCTGGTCTCGTGGGTGTGCATGGTCTGCCAGCCCGATGGGTCGATGGCTTGGGTCTGCGCTCCGATTTCAAACGCAAAACCGGAGGGTGTCTCTGCGTAAAACGAAAAGGTACCGTCCGGCTCTGGGTGTTGGCCGAGGTCCAGATCGATGGGCAGCCCCAGCGACTCGGCCCGCTCGAACGCCCGCCCCACATCGCGCAGGCTGCGCGCCTGCAACATGAAATGGTGAATGCGGAACGAGGACGGCAGGTCAAACAGCGCGAGCGAGTGGTGGCGCTGGTTGCAATGCATGAACGTGCCGCGGATGTGGACCGGGCCCACTTGCGTCTGGAGTCGCTCTGTCACGCCGAACCCCAGCAGTCCGCCATAAAACGCCTCCATCGCGGCCAGGTCCTGCGCGACCAGAACGACATGCCCCAGTCCCAGCGCGCCAGTTTCAAAGCCATCGGGAAAGGCGGCGCTGGCAAACGGCGTTGCCGCTTCGGCAAGGCCCACGCACAGCTCCACGCGACCCTGTTCGGGGTCGTTCACATGCCAGAGGTGCTGGACCTTGCGCTGGCTGCAAAGGGCGGCATCGCCTTGCTCGGCACGGTGCCCGGCTGCTTGCAAGCGTTGCACCAGCTGGCGCAGTTCGTGTTCATCGGCGCATTCCAGGCCCACGGCCGCCAGGTCGTCACGGGGACCTGGCGTCACCACAAGGCGCTGGCTGGCGCCATCCACACGCCAGCCTGTGCTGCCGTCTGCATGGACGGTGGGCGCGGGAAGCCCGAGCATGTCTTTCATGAACCGCTCCCAGCGGGCGGGTTTGCGGGCTTCAAACACCAGATAGGCAAGGCGGAGGGAATTCGGCATGGCGGTATGCTCCTGAAATTGATGAAACAATTGAAAATTGAATTGACTGTTCAAAAATGAATTCTGAATCAATTTATAGTGCTCCGTCAATGCCCCCGCTGCCGGAGCCTTTGGCGCGGTTCCTGCTGCCGGGAGAAGGCGAGCGACCGTCCAAGCGCGAACGCACGCGGCGGCAACTGCTGCATGCCACGGTGGAGGTGATCGCATCGCGGGGCGTGGCCGGCACCACCATCCAGGAGATCGCGCGTGTGGCCGGCATGGCCCCCGGCACGGTCTACAACCACTTCAGCACGCGGGAGGAGATCTTTGAAGCGCTGGCTTTGGCGCTGTTCACCACGCTCAACGAGCGGGTGGTGCAGAGCTACCAGCACATTGAGGACGGGGCGCAGCGCATGAGCATCGGCATGCGGCGGTTCCTCTGGCTGGCAGAAGTGAGCGCACCCTGGGCCCTGCTGATGATTCAGCTGGCGATGGCCCACCCCCAGGCCATTGAACTGGTCAAGCCGTATTCCTTGGCCGATCTGCGGCGAGCGAAAGCGCAGGGGCGCTTTGATGTGGTGGATGAAGAGGCCGCCATCGACATGGTGTTCGGTACCTGCATCCGCGCGCAGGTGCGCATTGCGCAAGGGGAGGTGGCTGACTCTCCCGCGTTTGTGAACGCGCTGCTGCAGATGGTGCTGCGCGGGCTGGGAATGGCGGCGGCCGATGCGGCCGAGGTCATGGCGCGGCCGCTGCCAGCGTTCACCACGCAGGCTGCTGCTGGGGCCGTTAGCACGCGGCGAAAATCACCCCGCGCAGGCTCCTAGCAAGGCCATCGCAACGCTGCGGGTGGGTGGTGCCAGCGGCGCGATGGGGCAACCGGGGGCTGCCTGATTGGTCAGCGCCCAGATGCCGTAAAGTTGTGCTCGCGCCGTGGATTGCCCGCCTCTCCCACGGTGCTCTGGCCCATCCCCCAACGAAAGCACTACCACCATGACCACCCTCGGAACCCCCCTGTCCCACCACGCCACCAAAGTCATGCTGCTGGGCTCGGGCGAGCTGGGCAAGGAAGTGCTGATTGCGCTGCAGCGTCTCGGGGTCGAGACCATCGCCGTAGACCGCTACGACAACGCGCCCGGCCAGCAGGTGGCCCACCACGCGCGCACCATCACCATGAGCGACCCGGCCCAGCTCAAGGCGCTGATCGAAGCCGAGCGCCCGCACCTAGTGGTGCCCGAGATCGAAGCCATTGCCACCCCCATGCTCGAAGAGCTGGAAGCCGCGGGCACCGTGCGGGTGATCCCCACCGCCCGCGCCGCGCGCTTGACCATGGACCGCGAAGGCATCCGTGTGCTGGCTGCCGAGACGCTGGGCCTGCCCACCAGCCCTTACAAGTTCTGCAACTCGCTCGAAGAGCTGCAGGCCGCGATTGACGCGGGTATTGGCTACCCCTGCATCGTCAAGCCCGTGATGAGCAGCTCCGGCAAGGGCCAGAGCAAGATCGACGGCCCGGCCGACGTGCAAAAGGCCTGGGACTACGCCATGGCCGGGGGCCGCGTGAGCCACGGCCGCGTGATCGTCGAGGGCTTCATCGACTTCGACTACGAAATCACCCAGCTCACGGTGCGTTCAGTGGGGGCGGACGGCCAGATCGCCACCAGCTTTTGCGACCCCATCGGCCATGTGCAGGTGAGCGGCGACTATGTGGAAAGCTGGCAGCCCCACCCCATGCATCCGGCAGCACTCGAAAAATCGCGCCAGATCGCCAAGGCCGTGACTGACAACCTGGGGGGCCAGGGTTTGTTTGGTGTAGAGCTGTTCGTGAAGGGCGAGAACGTGTGGTTCAGCGAAGTGAGTCCGCGCCCGCACGACACCGGCCTCGTGACGCTGTGCACCCAGCACCAGAGCGAGTTCGAGCTGCACGCCCGCGCCATCCTGGGCCTGCCGGTGGATACCAGCCTGCGCAACCCGGGCGCCAGTGCCGTCATCTACGGCGGCGTTGAGGCCCAGGGCATCGTGTTTGACGGTGTGGACGACGCTCTGCGCGTGCCGGGCACCGACCTGCGCCTGTTTGGCAAGCCCGAGAGTTTTGTGAAGCGCCGCATGGGCGTGGCGCTGGCGCGTGCTGAGGATGTGGACACGGCCCGCACCCACGCCAAGCTGGCGGCCAGCAAGGTAAAACCACGCACCCCCTGAGTCGCTGGGCGCCTTTCACCCCTTCTCGCATGGCTGCTCCTGTGCACACCTTTGCGTGGGGTACAGCGCGTCGCTGAAAACTGGCCCGGATTCCAGCGCAGCCCTACTCCCGGATCTGCCGCCCCGTGAGCTTGAGGAACAGGTCTTCCAGATTGGCGGGCCGGTGCAGCGTGCGCAGGTGGCCGTGCTGGCCCAGCGCCTGCAACAGCGGCTGCGCATTCTGCGTGTAGAAAAACACGGTCTCGCCACTGACCTCCATGCGGGCGGCCAGGGTGCGCAGCGCGGCGTCTTCCGCCATCTGCACGGCACCCACGCCAAACACTTCCACCACATCGGGCTCCAGGTGCTGGGCAATCAGCTCGCGCGGGCGGCCTTCGGCGATCTTGCGGCCATGGTCCAGTACCAGCAGGCGCGAGCACAGGCGTTCGGCCTCGTCCATGAAGTGGGTGGTCAGCAGGATGGACTTGCCTTGCTGCAGCAGCAATTGCAGCCGCTCCCACATCAGATGGCGGGCTTGCGGGTCCAGGCCGGTGGTGGGCTCGTCCAGCAGCAGCAGGCGCGGGTTGTTGACCAGCGCGCGCGCCAGCGACAGGCGCCGCTTCATGCCGCCGGACAACTCACCCGGCTTGGCGTTGGCCTTGTGGGTAAGGGCGGCAAACTCCAGCAATTGGGGCACGCGCTCGTCCATCACCGCGCCCTTCAGGCCGAAGTAGCGGCCGAACACGCGCAGGTTCTCGGCGCAGGTGAAGTCTGGGTCCAGTGTGTCGAACTGGGTGACCACGCCCAACTGCGCCTTGATGGCCAGCGCATCGCGGGGCATCAGCAGCGGCGCGGTGCCCGGCTGCGGCGTGAAGTGCACTTCGCCACCGTCAGGCGACGCCAGGCCCAGGCACATGCGGATGGTGGTGGTCTTGCCCGCCCCGTTGGGGCCAATGACTCCCAGGCATTCGCCGGGAGCAATGGCGAAGGACACGTCGTCCACCACCGTGGTCTCGCCATAACGTTTGCGCAGGTGCAGGGCTTCAAAAAGTGCGGTCATGGAGGGATTGTGTGCGACGAGTGCGCCCGTGGTGCCCGGGGCGAAATTTTTGCCAGGCGGTTTAAACAACGAAGTGCACGTTGCCAAAAGGTAGGCCCAGACAAGTAAGT